>DRTC01000100.1 GCA_011372345.1 Candidatus Cloacimonadota bacterium | reverse complement strand
ATTATCAACTGTATTTTTAGTTGCAATACTTTCATCCTGCAGTTATCATTCAAACACATATCCCACGGAGTTGAAAGATCCCGAAATTCTTACGAAAGATTTCCTGGATGGAAGTTCAACAATATCTGTAAGAAATGATGAAATTGAATTTCCTAAATGGAGTTTTCGAATTTTTGGAAAGCGTATTCTTCCTAAACTGAACTCTGAACAAATCCTCTATGTTCGAGATTTGGAACGATTGAGAAAATTGCATAAACATCAGCAAAAGATCTCAAGAATAAGAGCCAGGAACGAAGCAAAAATACAAAAACTAAAAGTAAAGAACGAAACTGAGATTTCAAAGCTTCAGAAAAAAATCGACGAAATAAATAACTTTCCTGATGAAGAAGAAAGTTTCAGTTCCAGTTTTGGAATTGGCTTATATACACATAAACACAAGAAAAAAGGCTTCGATTACATCTATAATGAGAAAACTTTATTCTGGGGCGTAATTAAATGGGGAAAACGAAAAGCGTGATAATGCTTTTCTTTAAAATCATAATCTTCTTAAGCCTGAAGGCTTGACAAACCCTTGTGCGTTTTCAAATTAAACATGGAGGTCTCAAATTGCCTAGGATTTTGATAATTGATGACGATTTTGCAGTAAGAACATCTTTGAGTCTGATCTTGAAGCAGAACGATTTTGATGCTGATACCGCAGAAGGACCTAAGCAGGCAATAGACATTCTGCGCGAAAATAAATTCGATCTTATCGTATTGGACATGAACTTCACGATGGAAACTTCCGGTGAAGAAGGTTTGAAGTTACTGAAAGAGATCAAATCGCTACTTCCAACAATTCCTGTTATTTTGATAACTGCCTGGGGAAGTATAGAATTAGCCGTACAAGGCATGAAACTTGGAGCTCTTGATTTCATCACTAAACCTTGGAATAATGAGCATTTCCTCCAATCTGTTCGCACTACTCTACATCTTTCAGGGCAGATGGGAAAAGCAGAAACACTCTCTCGAAAACAATTAGATGAAATGTATAATTTTGATGATCTAATAGGGCGTGATCCTACTTTTTTGAAAGCTTTAGAAACCATAGGTCGTGTAAGTTCATCAGAAGCATCCGTTTTGATTTTGGGAGAAAGCGGAACAGGGAAAGAACTTTTTGCCGAAGCTATTCATCGTAATAGCGGCCGAAAAAATCAGCCGTTTGTGAAGGTTAATCTGGGTGGTATCTCATCTTCTCTTTTTGAAAGTGAAATGTTCGGCCATGTTAAAGGTGCTTTTACCGATGCAAAAAGCAGCCGTATTGGACGTTTTGAAATGGCAAATACAGGCAGCATTTTTCTGGATGAAATCGGCGAACTGGATCTCAGCAGTCAGGTTAAATTACTGCGTGTGCTGCAGGATCGCTGCTTTGAAGTGCTTGGTTCCAGTAAAACAAGAGCAGTGGACATTCGAGTTATTTCTGCTACCAATCGTAATTTAAATGAAATGGTAGCCGAGGGTGAATTCCGTGAAGATCTCTTTTACAGGATTAACCTGATCGCTATTTCGATTCCTCCGTTAAGGGATCGTCCTGGAGATATTCCACTTCTGGTAAATCATTTTGTAGAAAAATTGAGAAAAACCTATAAACGACCAAGTTTACGTATCAGTAATTCTGCCATCGAATGGATGAAGAGACTTTCCTGGCCAGGAAATATCCGAGAATTAAAAAACCTGGTGGAAAGAGTAATTCTGGTTTCCAATAAAGATGTGAT
>DRTC01000099.1 GCA_011372345.1 Candidatus Cloacimonadota bacterium | reverse complement strand
GTTTTAAGGAAGTTTTATTTTAGTTATCGAATATTCAAAATAGAATTTTTCAGACAATTGTTTTCCCAAATAAAATTTGGGAAAAAGATGGAAGAACAATTTCTTAATTGACAGAATTCCATAGAATTCAGTTCGTTGATCAACCGAATTTAAAAAAGGAAATAGAGTTATGAAAATTATTGAAAAATTATTTAAAAAAGAGAAAGCAGTTATCGGAATGGTTCACATTCAGGCTCTTCCCGGAACTCCGAGACATTCCAAATCGATGAAGGAAATAATCTCCAAAGCTGTAGAAGAAGCAGAACTTTATGAAGATGCCGGATTTGATGCCGTCTCCCTCGAGAATATGCACGATGTTCCTTATTTGATTAGAAATGTCGGACCGGAAATCGTTGCTTCCATGACAGCAGTTGCTTGTGAAATTAAAAATAGTGTTTCGCTTCCGGTTGGAATTCAAATCCTTTCAGGAGCAAATAAGCAGGCACTTGCTGTAGCCAAAGCTGCCGGTTTGAGTTTTATCAGGACAGAAGGATTTGTATTTTCTCATATTGCAGATGAAGGTCTGATGAATTCAGATGCGGGAGAACTCCTGCGTTATCGAAAACAGATCGATGCCCGAAATATCCTGATTTTTACCGATATTCAAAAAAAACATTCATCTCATTATCTTACTTCCGATATCAGTATCACAGAATTTGCCAAGGCAGCAGAATTTTTTTTAAGTGATGGAATTGTGCTCACCGGTACGGTTACGGGAAGACCTGCCGACACGATAGAACTCAAAACGGTTAAAAAGGAAACTGATCTTCCGGTCTTGATCGGTTCCGGAATTACTGATAAAAATATTTCTTCGTATTGGAATTATGCCGATGGATTTATTGTTGGTTCTTATTTCAAAGAAAAGGGTTATTGGGAAAATCCGATTTCAAAGGAAAGAGTTGCAAAATTTATGGAGAACATTGATACATTGCGAAATAGAAAGCATTAAAGTTCTTATCGATTAGCTTTTCATCACGAGTCCAAGTCCAATCTTCTAAATGACTAAATATTTTTCGCGTCTTTTTCGTGCATTTCGTGGGTAATAAAAGGAGGAAATTATGCCGATCGTAACTTTAGAAAATGCTGGAAATTTAACAGATGAGCAGAAAACTCGATTGATCAAAGAATTGACCAATGTTGTCGTAGAAGTTACAAAAAAACCAGCACAAGCTGTTTATATCCGCATCGATGAAGTTCCGAGAAAGAATTTTGGAGTTGGCGGAAAGAGTTTGGGATAAGCATAAATCTATCTCATCAGGAAGTATTGAGGGATTCTTGCTCGAATCCTCTCAATACTTCTAAATCAAGAAACTCTTCTTGCATCTCTTACTTGATAAGGATCATCTTTTTCGTTTGGGAAAATCCTCCGGTGTGCAGTTGGCAGTAATAAATTCCGTTTGAAACCGGATTTCCGTTTTTATCTTTTCCGTCCCAGACAATTGAAGATTGATTACCGTGTCCGGCTTTTGACGGATTGAATATTGAATATTGTTTAATTAATTGCCCCTTGATATTGTAAATTGCAATCTCTGTGTTCTCTGCGTCTCTGTGGCAAGAGAAAGAAATCGTTGTTGTCGAATTGAAAGGATTCGGATAATTTCCTAATAATTGTGAAGGAAGCAAATCCTGTTCATCGATTGATGTATCATCAAATCCGGAACCGGTAACATGCAAGATAATTGTCGGAAAGATTTCATTATTTGTTGTGAAAATGATATCTCCAACATAATCCATTTCTGCTGTTGGAGTAAAAGTCAAATCCAGATCGATACTTTCAAATGCAGGAACAGAGAAATTATCGACGATCTCAAAATTCGGGATTGGAAAAATCATACCGGTTAGTTCATCTGTCCAATAATTTGTGATCGTGATCTGTTCAGTTGCAGAAGAACCGATAGCGACTTCACCAAAATCGATTTGAGAGGGAGTTACAGGAGAAAGCGGATTATAATCTGATCTAACAGCTTGCAAAATATCCTTCGTTCCAGTCCATGACTGCACGATCGCGACGATTTCAATCTCGTCGAGATTCCATTCCGGATCGAGATTAAATGAATATTCATGGGTCATGGTTTCACCGATATCTGTTAAATTGAAATCAAATTGTCCTGAATAAGCGACAACTTTGTTCACATAATCAGCATTGGGATCTGTAACTAATTTTGTAATAACTAAAAACAGTTTATTATTTGAAGTTGTGATATTTCCGGTTACTTCAATATCTGTAGTGACTGTTAACGCATCTCTTCCCGGATACATCTGCATAGACATATCTAACGGACTTTCCAGGTTAGATATTTGTTGATAAGCATTTTCATAAGAAGAATAACTGTTCCAGGTCGGCTCGATCGTACCGCCGAAAACGATCCAGGGAACATAACCATTTCCCGGATACCATCCATACCGAACATCTCCCCATGTTTCTTCTGTTTCCCAGACGATCGGGATCAGATCTTCATGAGCATCATACATTTGAGACAGCAAATTCCTTGCTGTAGGGCAACTCCCTCACCAATCCGCACTGAATACTTCTCCCACAACATTCATTTGAGTTGCAGAAATAAACGCTGTCAAAGAGAGTAACATAAGAACTAAACATAACTTTTTCATTTTTCCTCCATTTTTTTTGGAGTAAAACAACCGTGTGTGTTTTTGCTTTAACACGGTTAAAACACTCCAAGTTTTTTATGATTACTTTAATTAGAAGCAATATTTCCCCCAATTTTATTAGATAAATTATAATTATTCCTTAATTTAACATTAGTTAGAGTCGATCCTTAAATAGTATTTTGTGAGACCTTACGGATGGTTGAGGAACGAAACCTTCGTAATGGTCGATGTTTTTGGTTCAACCATT
>DRTC01000098.1 GCA_011372345.1 Candidatus Cloacimonadota bacterium | reverse complement strand
GCAGATGTGAATATTCCGGTGGGAGAAGTTTTCACTTCACCGCAACTGAAGGGAACAAACGGAGTTCTGCACTTGAAAGAAACATTTCTGAAAAAGCTGAAATTTACAGATCTAAAACTGACCTTCAAAGATGGCTATGTTTCCGATTATGATTGTCAGAATTATGATGATGATGAAAAAAACAAAAAATACATCCAGGAAAATCTTCTCTTCCCGCATAAGACTTTACCGATTGGAGAATTCGCCATCGGAACGAACACGCAAGCGTATGTAATGGCAAAAAAATTTGATATTCTCCCGATCCTTCCTGTTTTGATCGTTGAGAAAATGGGACCGCATTTCGCTATTGGTGACACCTGCTTCAGTTGGGAAGAAGATTTCAAAGTCTATAATCCTATCGATAATAAAGAAATTACGGCTCGTGAAAATGAAAAAAGTGCTCTGCGGAAAACCGATATACAGCAGGCATACACGAACTGTCACACAGATATCACACTTCCGTATGAAGATCTGGATTTCATTTCTGCGATTACGAAAGATGGGAAGAAAATCGATATTATCAGAGACGGCAGATTTGTCGTTCCCGGCACGGAAGAATTGAATGTACCGCTGGATGAATTTGAGAAGTAACTCGAAATTACGATTGCGGGAAACCTTGAAAATGGATTCTGACAGAGGAATTCTTACACTTGTCCTTTTCAATGGTTCGAAACATAAACTTTTTAAAAGTTAATAACATAGGTTAAAAAGAGATTAAATGAAAAGAGTCGAAACCGAATGTAGCACAGAATTGCATTCTGTGGATTATCACATTTTACAAAAATGTGTTACTTGCCAACTTAGTCAAGACCTACTGAATTCAGATTAACTCAAGTTTTTATTAGCGAAAATTCGCATTTATTCGCGGTTAAAGAAAAATTAAACTGAAAGGAGATAGAACTATGATTCTAAAAGACTTAAAACAGTATTCGAAATATTTCACCGAATACACTGAACTGCGTGTTCAGGAAAATCGAAATATTCGAATCACAATGGTCAATGGTGACATTATGAGTAACAGCAGAACCGCTGTCGGTGGGATTTCTGCGCGTGTTTACAAGGACGGATTCTGGGGTTTTGCATCCAATCCGGAACTTGATGAAGAGACGATCAAACAAGTGATCGAATCAGCAACTAAAAATGCAATCTTTCTCAGTTCAAAAGAAAAAAGAAAAAAAACCGAACTTCCCAACCGAATAGCAAATTCGGAAAATGATTTTACAACAACCAAACCGAAAAAATCGCAGAAAGAGATGATCGAATTTATGCAGAAGATCGATGAGTATATCAAGGAAAAATTTACAAAACTAACTTCCAGAACGGTGGTTGTCGCTTGTCTCGATATGGAAAAATCGCTGCTCACTTCCGATGGTTCAACTTCCTATTCGATGATTCCGCGCACGATCAGTTATGTGACGATGACAGTTGAGAAAGATGGTCAACCTTACGAACTTTATGAAGTTTATGGTGGATTCGGTCAGTTCGAGGACAACTTCGAAGATCCAAAAGAATTGTTTCCCAAACTGGATGAACAGTATGAACATCTAATTAAAAAATCGGAAGGAGTTTATGCGGAAACCGGAGTTCACGATTGTATTCTCGATGCTGATCTAGCCGGGATTCTGGCGCATGAAGCGATTGGTCATACAACTGAAGCGGACATCGTTAAGGGCGGTTCTGTAGCTGGAGATTTTCTCAATCAGAAAGTTGCATCAGAGATGGTTACTCTCGTGGATTTTGCCAATCATTATGATGGAAAATTATGCCCGGTTCCGCTTTTTATCGACGATGAAGGAACAAAAGGAGAAGATGCTGTTATCATTGAGAATGGTGTCCTTAAAAAATATATGAACAACAAAGAATATGCTGATCATTTCAATATGGAATTGACCGGAAATGCAAGAGCTTACGGTTTCTATGATGAACCGCTTGTGAGGATGAGAAATACTGCGATATTACCCGGGAAAAGCAAACTTGAAGATATGATTGCATCTATCGAAAATGGTTATTATTTGATGAAATCTTCCAATGGACAAGCAGATTCGACCAGTGAATTTATGTTTGGGATTGTGCAGGGTTACGAAATCAAGAATGGAAAACTTGGAAAAGCGATCAAGGATACGACCATCAACGGAGTTGCATTTGATGTGCTTAAAACAGTTACAATGGTTTCTGATGATATGGTTTGGGGTTGCGGTGGAATGTGCGGGAAAAAGCAGCTGATTCCGGTTGGAATGGGCGGACCTGCAGTCAAATGTAAAATTAATATCGGAGGTAAATAATGGAAAATATATTAAAATATGCACAAGAATCATTGCTCAAAGCAGGAGCAGAAAAAGTTCAATGTTCCCTCCAAGAAAACGAAAAGGATGAACTTAATGTTGCTGCCGGTGAAGTTAAATTGTTCAGAACAACATTCGATAATAATTTGACTTTGACGGGTATTCTCAAAAATAAAAAGGGATCGACTACGATCAACAGTCTGGATAAAAAATCTATCGATGTAGCTGTAAAACAAGTTATCGAACTTGCAGAATCTTCTCAACCGGATAAAGCAAACGATATTTCCGAGAAACAACCTGTGAAAGAATTTTCTTCCGGACCAGAAAATCCCGATCTTGATAAAATGTATTTCAGAATGACCGAATTTGTAGAATATACAAAAGAGACTTATCCCGATACGATACTGGAAGAAGTCATTTTTGATTTTACGAAAAGAAGCAGTTGCTTTATAAATTCCAATGGAGTTGATTTTACCAGTAAAAATAATCTTTACACTTTTGTAGCGATGTTCACTACTAAAAAAGGTAAGAAAACTTCTTCCTTCAATTATGCTGTTTCTCTCACAAAAGATTTGGATAAACCTTTCAAAGATCTGGCTTCATTCGACAGGCTGATGAAACAATCTTCAGAGCAGACCGAAACACATCCAATCCCGGAAAAGTTTGTCGGAAATGTGATCGTAACTCCGGATTGTATGGATGATATTATCGGCAGTATCACAGGATATCTGTATGACTATCCTCTCATTACGAAAACATCGGTTTACAAAGATAAATTGGATGAAGTGATCGCGGACAGTAGATTAACACTCCATTCCAAACCTTTATCGGAAGAACTTGTAAGCAATTATTTTGTAACTTCCGATGGTTATGAAACACAAAACAGCACAATTATTGATAAAGGAGTTTTGAAAACTTTCCTGCTTGGACTTTACGGCTCGAAGAAAACAGGGCTTCCCAAAGCAGTGAATCAAGGGGGATGCTACATTATCGAACCGGGAGATGTTTCCTATGATGAGATCATCAAGTCAACGGAAAAAGGAATTCTGCTCTGTCGTTTCAGCGGTGGAAATCCGAGCGATAATGGTGATTTCAGCGGAGTTGCCAAGAACAGTTATTATATTGAAAATGGAGAAATAAAATATCCGATCAGCGAAACAATGGTTTCCGGAAATTTAGTAGAGATGCTTAAAAACATCACGCAAATCTCATCCGAAAGAGTAAATTCCGGATATCACCTTTATCCCTGGATCAAATTTGATGGATTGACAGTTTCCGGTAAAGGAGAGGATGCAGGATTGAAAACTTCGCTTTCTGTAAGTCCGGTATAACAAAACTTGCGAATGGTTGAAAACCTTCGCAATGGTTGAAAAGATCAGACAGGGTAAAACCTTGAAAACGGATTCTACCAGAGAAATTCTCTCACTTATCCTTTTCAATGGTTGGAATTCATCAGTAGCAAAGAACCGTTGAAAAAGTAAAGCAGGAAGAGAATACTTATAAACTTTTTCAGGGTTAATAGTAACTCAAACAATCCTGTTTGAGGAAGGTAGAACCGAACTTGTTCGGTTTACGATAATAGGAAAAAATTGTCTCGGAGCAAGTTCCGAACTACACGACACAATCAGGATTGATTGAGATACAATATGAAGAAAATAGCCGTGTTATTTCAACAAGGAAATGACTTCGTTGTTTAGCAGTAACACAGTTATTAATAACAAGTTATTATACTCCAAAACTACAATGAAAAAAGCAATAAAAATAACAGTAGAGAACAGCGATTATCAACATTTTGAAGTGCTTAAACGAAACAGGTATAAGCGGTATAAATTCAGAAAATTCTTTATCGAAGGCGTGAACTCAATCGACCTGGCTTTGCAGAATAGTTGGCAGATCGAGAGTTTTCTTTTTTCGGATTTCAATTCTTTATCGAGTTGGGCAAAGAATATCCTTCGTAATTCAAAAGCAGAATTTCATTATGAATTAACTTCCGACTTGATGCGAAAAATAAGCGATAAAGAAGATGCTTCGGAATTGATTGCAATCGGCAGAATTCCCGAGAAAAGTTTAGATGAGATCAAGATAAAACAGGATTTACTGATCGTTATTTTTGATAGACCTTCTAATCCCGGAAATTTAGGAACGGTTATCAGATCTTGCAATTCATTTAAAGTCGATGCGTTGATAATCACAGGTCACAGGGTCGATCTCTATGATCCGATCACTATCAGAGCAAGTGTTGGTTCTTTTTTTAGACTTCCGATATTTGTTAAGGAATCTCATAAAGATCTTCAATTATTATTTGATAGATTAAACGATGAAAACCTGGATTTTCAAATCATTGGTACAAGTGCGAAGACAGAAGAATATATAAATAAGGTAAAGTATCCAAAAGCTACAATTCTGATCATTGGAAATGAAAAATCCGGGATCAGTAATAATTATCGTCAGATGTGTCATCAAGTAGTAAAAATTCCGATTTATGGTGTTGCTTCTTCGCTCAATGTCGGATGTGCTGCATCGATTGTTTTGTATGAGATAAACTGTCAAAGAATGTAGCTCAAACATTTCTGTTTGCGAATGTAGTACAGAATTGTATTCTGTGAGAATAGAGATTAAGAATTAATATTCACATTTTTCAAAAATGTGCTATTATCAGTAACTCGCTCCAAAAGAGGATAAAAGTGAGGTAAAAAATGCGACAAATAATTCTAATATTTCTATCATTTTCAAGAAGAACTGGTGATCCCGAAGTTGGAAAATCCACCGATCATCGATGGGAAAATCTCTGAAAACGAATGGCAGAATGCTGTTAAATGGGACAATTTCTTACAAATTTCACCTGGAGACAATTCCCAGCCTTCTGAGAAAACAGAGGTCTATCTGGCTTATGATTTCCAGAATATATACTGTCTGGCTAAATGTTATTACGAAAATCCCCAAAGGATTCGAAATTTTCATTGTAGTCGGGATAAAATCTATACAACAGATCGTGTTTTCTTTTTCTTTGATACATTCTTATCCAATGACAAAGCATATTATATCGGTTGTAATGCGAATGGAGAACAGGCTGACGGAATTGTTTTGAGTGATATTGATCCTTCTATCGATCTCTATTATCTTTCCCATGGCTCGATCACTGATTTCGGATATATTTTGGAAATGGCACTTCCCCTGGAAAGTATTAAATACAAAAGCGGTAAAAATGTGAGTTGGGGAGGATTCATTAAAAGACATATTCCGGATGGACCTGAAGAAATAACGAGCTTTCCAGTAAGAAGAGGTGGTGGAAATTTCTTTGATAATTACGGTATTTTCAAATTCGAGGAACTTCCAACAAACCAGAATTTGAAGATTATTCCTTCCGCAATCGGCACATATTCCGAAGGAAAAATTAGTTTTGCAGATTCTCTTGGAAATTATCAGGATATTTTAAATTTCGAAAAAGATTTTGAAACGGAACTGAATATATTTTACGAACCTAATTCCAACCTGACAATGACTGTTACTTTCAATCCGGATTTTAACATTATCGAAGCCGATGGATTGAATGTCGAAGTGAATTTACGATATCCAATCTACTATCCGGAAAAGCGACCTTTTTTTATCGAAGAAACTAATCCTTTTCAAACCGATATCAACATCTTTCACACTCGCCAAATAGTTGTTCCGAAATATGGTGCTAAGTTTTCCGGATCTTTTGGAAAAACTTCTGTTTTTGCTCTCGGTG
>DRTC01000097.1 GCA_011372345.1 Candidatus Cloacimonadota bacterium | reverse complement strand
TTATATGAATCTATAGAAGCCATTGAGAATGAAGATTACGAGCATCTTTCGGAAGAATTAGGAGACTTGCTGCTGCATATTATCATGCAATCTCAAATTGCAGATGAGGAAGGGAAATTTTCCATAAAACAGGTTCTTTCAAAGATCAATAAAAAACTAATTCATCGGCATCCGCATGTTTTTGAAGAGAAGAAAAAATATAATGCGAAACAGGTAAAATATAATTGGGAAAAGATCAAACAAAAGGAAAAGGAAAACTCCCGGAAATCGATCATCGACGGAATTCCCAAAAGTATGCCCGGTTTGATAACTGCCCAGAGAATGCAGGAAAAAGCAGCAGCTGTCGGTTTTGACTGGCAGACAGTCGAACCTGCGATCGAGAAACTGGATGAAGAGATCAAGGAATTTGAGGAAGCTTTCCAAAAAAACGATCTTGAAGAAATGCAGAACGAACTCGGAGATATGCTCTTCTCAATCGTCAATATTGCCCGAAAACTGGGTTTCGATGCAGAATCTTCTCTGAAAAGAACGATCAGGAAATTTGAACGAAGATTCAAAAAAATCGAAGAATATCATAAAAATAAAAATGAAGAAATGCAGAACAGCAGTTTGGAGAAATTAGATGAAATTTGGAATATTGCCAAAAAGAGCGAACTTTAATCATAATCGCTTTATGACTTTCTATTTCGCAGTAGGAAGCCTGCTCATTTTGCTCTTTTTTATCATTTACACGAACTCACTCCTGAACAACATCAAAAAGGATGTACAGGTTGTTCCCGATCTTTACTCTAAGTTTATCAGCCTGCCGGATGATGTAAATCTGGAAGATTTCCTATTACAGTATTTTATGTCAGAGATCATTCCTAAAATTGATTATCCTATCATTTTAGCAGATAGCCTGAAAAAACCTTTTTCATGGGAAAATATAAAAGTTGAGAAAAAACCTTTTTCTCAATTGGGTGAGAAACAGCAAAAGTATATTCTGAAGAAGATCAAAAAATTAGAAGCCCAGAAAGCGATGATTCCGCTAAAATATAATCTCGAAAGCGATAAGGTTTTCAGTTATGTCTATTACGGTGAATCAAAAACAATGAAACAATTACGCATAATGCCGTATCTGGAAATTGGTTTAATGCTGTTTTTTGTTATTCTGGGAGTTTATGGATTAACCTCGATGCGAAGAACGGAAAGAGATTTACTTTGGGTCGGGTTAGCAAAAGAAACTGCTCACCAATTTGGTACTCCAATCTCTTCTTTACTCGGCTGGCTGGATATTCTTTCCACGAAATTCGAGGAAAAAGGTGATGATCCTGAAATGGTTACCATGCTGAATTATATGAAAACAGATATCGACCGGCTGCACAATGTGGCTTCCAGGTTCGGTAAAGTCGGATCAACAATAACGCACAATCCCAGCGATCTTCACCAGATAATTCTGGAAACTGTCGAACATTTCCGCAGGAGACTTCCCAATCAAACCAAATTAGAATTCGAGAGCAAGATCAAAGATATGGAGTTTAAATTTGATCCTGATCTGATCAAATGGACTCTGGAAAATATGCTGAAAAATGCAATTGATGCGATGCAGGGAAAAAGCGGAAAGATAACTGTCAATGCATTCAGAAATGATAATAAAACTATTATCAGGATTAAAGACGAAGGAGTAGGACTTCCGAAATCTATGTATAAACGGATATTCTATCCAGGAATTACGAACAAGGAAAGAGGCTGGGGTCTCGGTTTGAGCCTGGCAAAAAGAATTATCGAAGATTATCATCATGGAAAAATTCGAGTTCTGGAAAGCAAAATAAACGAAGGAACAACCTTTGAAATAATTTTATCGGAGGATTAAAATGATCATTTTATCACGAGAAGAGATGTATTTTATAGATAAATATACTATTGAGAAAATCGGTATTCCAGGAAAGACTTTAATGGAAAATGCCGGTAAAGGCTGCAGTGAGTCGATCAGGGAAAATTTTTTGAAACCAGGATTTAAGATCGCTGTTTTCTGCGGAAACGGGAATAATGGTGGTGACGGATTTGTGATTGCTCGACATTTGAAAAAATGGGGGTATTTCCCGACAATTTTTCTGGTTGGAAATCCCGATAAAATGAGTCCCGAAACATCTGAAAACTATCATTCCTGCCTTGATCTGAATATCGAAACACATCAATTCGGTGATTATGAACAATGGCAGAATTTTGATATTTCACTTTCCTATTTTAACCTTCTGATTGATGCTATTTTCGGAGTCGGATTTAGAGGAACAGTGCGAGGTTGGATTGCTAACTTGATCAAGGACATTAACGGTTCAGGTGTAAAAACGATTGCAGTCGACATTGCCAGCGGGATCGACGCTGATACGGGACAAGGTGAAATCGCGATAAAAGCCGATCATACTTATACGATGGCAGCCTATAAATACGGTCATTTCCTGGGAGAAGGAAGACAGAACAGCGGATTTGTACAAGTCATCGATATTGGTATCCCTGCAAAAATTTATTACAAATTCCCTCCCAAAGCAAAATTGATCACATCCAGAAATGCGAAATATCCAAAACGCTCATCATTCAGTCATAAAGGAGATTATGGAAGAGTCGGAATTATTGCCGGAAGTCCGGGATTTTCCGGAGCTGCAATTATGGCAGCAAGAGCGGCTTTGCGAGCAGGGGCAGGTTTGATCACTCTGTTTCATCCCAAAGGAATGGAATTGATCTTTGAAACACAACTTCTGGAAGTGATGACCTATTCCGTTCCTGAAAATGAAAAAGGGGAAATTTTATTTGATGAATTTTGGAAAAAACTGGAAACAATGGATGTACTGCTGATCGGTCCGGGCATTGGAACTTCTTCCCCAACGACAGATTTTATCAAAATAATTTTGGAAAAATGGGATAAACCTGCTGTTGTTGATGCGGATGGACTGAATATCCTGGCAAGTGACAGCAGAATTCTAAACATTATTTCAGGAAAGCCAATAATTCTTACTCCGCATATTGGAGAGTTTGCTCGACTTGCTGATAAAGAGATATCTTTAATTTTAGAAAATCCTTTAAAAGAATTAGAAGATTTCACCCGAAAACATAAAACAAATGTTCTCCTGAAAAGTGCAACTTCCGTTTTTGCAGACGGTTCGAACCTGATCTTCGATATTTCCGGTAATGACGGACTTTCAACCGGCGGCAGCGGCGATGTCCTCGCTGGCATTATAATTTCTTTTCTCGGGCAGAAATCAGCATTGAAAGATGCTGCTGTTTCTGCTTCATTTTTGCTTGGTAAAACTGCCGAGAAACTTTCCAAAATTCGAAAACCAGCTTCAATAATACCATCGGATATTATCGAGGAGATTTTTAAG
>DRTC01000096.1 GCA_011372345.1 Candidatus Cloacimonadota bacterium | reverse complement strand
GACAGCAAAGAGCTCAGCAGGCAGATTTCCCGCAATGTCGGAGCAGAACTCAATCCGATGGTGCGGATTTTACCTCTTTTTTTAAAAGACCTTCATCTGTCCTGGCTGTATTCCAGGTTGTGCGAAAATGTTTATTCAGGAGTTTTATCCAATATGGGAAAAGTGAGTGTTCCGGAAGAAATGACTCCATTTATCGAGTCGTTCCGGGTTCTGCTTTATCCAAACCGGGTGATGAAGAAAAGCTGTTCGATCATCAGTTATCGAAATGACTTGCATATTACTTTTTGCAGCTGTATCGAGAATCGGGAATTGGAAAGACTCTTCTTTACAAAAATCAGCGATATGGGAATTCCTGTTAAAGTGACGGAGGAATAAAATGCCGATCTGTAAAAAATGCGGTGTGGAAATCGAGGAAGGACTTAAATTTTGTCCGCTTTGTAAAACACCTTTGGGAGAATTTACAGAACCTGCTGAAACCGAAGAAATTCAATCCAGAAAATTAATTCCGGAAATAAGCAGAAAGTCAAGATCCTGGCTCTGGGAGTTAGTAACATTCCTTTCCTTTGCCGGATTCATTGTGATCTTTGCAGTTGATTTTGCTTACGGAACAAACATCACCTGGTCGAGATTTCCTTTAGTTTCCATTATTTTTGTCTGGTTGTCCTTCACTTTTATTTTCCGTTTGAAAACAAGAACTTATCTTCAAATCATACTTGAAACTTTAGTTTTATTGATATTGCTATGGGTGTTGGATTTGTTCATTATGGCAAAACCATGGTTTTTCAGATTAGCCTTACCGATTGTTCTATGTCTGAGTTTTCTCACAATCCTGAATACCTTCTTTTTCAGGAAAACAAGAGTATCGGTTTTCGGAATTTTAGCAAGCAGTATGATAAGTGTCGGGATTTTTCTGCTTTTCCTGGATTTTATTCTGCATAACTATATGGAGGGAAAGTTGCTTCTCAGCTGGTCGATCGTTGCTTTTGCCTGCATTATTCCATTGGTTGTTTTCCTGCTCTATTTCCGGAAAAGACTGAAGAAAAAAGGGATTGACCTGCAGAAGTTTTTCCATATTTGAAGCAAAGGAAGAAATATTTTGACAATAATGTTGTTTTTCAAGACTTATCGCTAAAGGAATAAGAAATTATGTTATTAGACAAAAACAAAGGGATTAAATAGTAGAAAAATATGCCGAACATAAACCTGACAGAAGCCAAAAGAGCAAAGAACGACGAATTCTATACGCAATACCACGATATAGAGAAAGAGATAAATGCTTATATTGATTATGATCCTGATGTGTTTAGAGGGAAAACAATACTCCTGCCCTGTGATGATCCGGAATGGAGCAATTTTACCAAATACTTCGCCCAGAACTTTGAAAGATTCGGTATTAAGAAACTGATCAGCACCAGCTATGCCTCTGCCAGCAAAAAATACAAAGACGGATACCAGCCTACCTGGTTCGAGACTACAGATTCGCAATATGATGAAGACAAAACCACCATATTAGGAAAAATATTTACTTTAGATCATGACAAGACCGGAGACGGCAAGATAGATATTGAAGACCTGGATTGGCATTACTTACAAAGAGATGGTGATTTCCGCAGTAAGGAAGTAAAGAAACTCCGTGATGAAGCAGACATTATTATAACCAATCCGCCTTTTTCCCTGTTCCGGGAATTCCTGGCGTGGATTGTGCAAGCAGATAAAGACTTTTTAATAATTGGCAATATGAATGCCATTACCTATAAGGAAGTTTTTCCTCTGATCAAAGAGAATAAAATGTGGTTTGGTCCAAGTATAAGTAGCGGAGACCGAGAATTTCAAGTGCCTGATAACTATCCAATAAATGCAGCTGGTTGGAGGATCGATGAAGAAGGAAGGAAATTCTTGAGGATCAAAGGAGTTCGCTGGTTTACCAATATAGACCACGGCAGGCGACATCAACCATTACCGCTTATGTCTATGAAAGAAAACCTGAAATTCAACAAGAAGCTGCGGGGAAAAACTTCCTATGTGCATTATGATAACTACGATGCTATCGAAATTCCATTTACCAATGCTATCCCGAGTGATTATGATGATATAATGGGTGTACCTATCAGTTTTCTCGATAAATATTGCCCGGAACAGTTTGAAATCGTATGGCAAGCAAGTGGTAATACACGAGCATCAGCACCTAAAAAAATTTTAAAAAGATTGAATTATCGTTCACATTCAGAAGATAGAGGAGGATGTACAATTGTAAATGGAAAACGAACATATGGTAGAATATTAATCAAACATAGGAAATAAAAAATGAAAACATATCTAAAAACAAACATCACGGTCAAAGACATCTGCCAGGGCTTTGTTTATAACGAACTGGAAGGCAAGGGCTTGTTCGGTCTATCCGGCAAACTGACCATCCAGCCGGAATATCAGCGTAACTACATCTATGCGGACGGCAAGAAGGATGTAGCTGTCATCGAATCTCTCCTCAAGGGCTATCCGCTGGGCTTGATCTATTTCAACAAAGTGAGTGAAAATAAGCTGGAAGTATTGGACGGGCAGCAGCGCATCACCAGTTTTGGGAGATATGTAACCAACAAATTTGCGGTCAAAGATGAGAACGGGATGGAGCAGTATTTTGATGGTATTGCTGCTGATAAACAAGCCAGGATATTAGATACCAGGCTGACCATATACGAATGTGAAGGGGAAGAAAGCGAGATCAAGGAGTGGTTCCGGACGATCAATATTGTCGGCATTCCTCTTAATAATCAGGAACTTCTGAACGCTGTTTATTCCGGTCCGTTTGTCACCAAAGGTAAAGAGGAGTTCAGTAACAGCCGAAATGCAAACATTCAGAAGTGGAGTGCATATATAAAAGGCAGTGCCAATCGTCAGGAATTTCTGGAGAAGGCATTGGACTGGGTCAGCAAAGGTAATATCGGCGACTATATGAGCCGTCATCGTTATGATGATAATATAACCGAATTAAAAACCTATTTCAACAGCGTGATAGATTGGGTATCCGGTGTTTTTGATGATGTTCTGAACGAGATGCGCGGTCTTGAGTGGGGTCGATTGTATGAAGATTATCATAATCAAGCGTATGATCCCGGAGAAGTGTCAGCAGAATTACACAAGCTCTATGACGATCCCTATGTAACAAATAATAAAGGTATTTTTGAATATATACTTGGCGGTTCGGTTGAGACGAGATTGCTGAACATCAGAGTTTTTGACGAAGCCACGAAGAATAAGGTTTATAAGAAGCAGACTGATTCAGCAAAGAAGGAAGAAAAATCGAACTGTCCTCTTTGTGCAATAGGTCATAGTGCAAATAAAAATAAGATCTGGACATTGAAGGATATGGATGCTGACCATGTAACAGCCTGGAGCAGGGGCGGAGCATCTGATATCTCGAACTGCCAGATGTTATGCAAGACACACAACCGGGCAAAGGGGAATCGTTAGAGGATAGTTCTTTCTTCTTCCAACCATCTACCCGCATCCGGAAGACGCTACTTTTTCTCCAAAATCATATTCTCCGAGCTCGGAAGATGCTATTTTTTCTCCAAAATCATATTCTCCGGGCTCGGGAGACGCTACTTTTTCTCCAAAATTATATTCTCCGGGCTCGGGAAATGTAATTTTTTTTCTCAGATAGCAGCTCCGTGCTCGGGAAATGCTACTTTTTCTTCCAAGTCATATCCTCCGAGCATGGAATTCGCTTATATTCGCAAAAATTATCATATTATCAATTTGACAAGTAATCACTTAATTCCATCAAAATAAATAAATATCGATAAAAATATTGACATTTATTGTCTGCAAAATATTTAAGACATATAAATTTATCGGAAAAAATTATCACAGGAGGAAATATGCCCATTCTTAAAAAGCCAACCGGGATCAAAAAACTCATCAGGTTATTACTCGATATTGTCTTGACCGGAAATCAGGATAATCTTGCCGGTCGCAATTATGTGCAGCAGGCAACCCTGGATGCCATTGCAGCCTTTATACCGGATTTTCAAACAGCCCATAACAGAGTATTAGCAGCATCAGAAGACAAAATGAAGGAAGTCAGGGAAAAAGGAGAATCATTAACCATACTGGAAAAATACTGCCGGGATACATGGGAAAATGTCCGCAGAAGAAAAGAGAGAATGAATCATCCGCCGGAAATTTTAGCTTATTATGGTTTACCATTGGATGGTATCTCTCCTCATCCTGATTCTGCTACTGCCTGGCTTGATATTGCCCAGGCAATAATCGATGGTGACGGCAGAGCAGTGGCGGACGGCTATCCAACTATTCTCAGTCCATCTGTAGCAGAGATCCAGGCAGTGCTCGATACAGCTAATGCCGAATATGCCGACTTTGCCATGGCAGACAGAACTCATGATGAAGCTCTGGCAGCACAGGCAAAACTGCGACCAACTGGCGAAGAATTTGCCGATGATGTTTATGAACAGCTCATGTTCAATACCCGCAAGATGGATAAACCCAGCCAGCGTCGTATAGCTCGTACTTACGGATACAAATATGATTACTCGCCCGGTGAACCGCCCGAAGAAGTTCCTGCTGCTCCGGTTCTCACTGTCGATTTCATCCGACCCAACATGACTGTTTCCTGCAATGAAGTGGAAACAGCCACAGGTTATCAGTTCGTGTATTCGGAAGATGAAATTAACTGGACAGAGCTTTATGCGGGTGAAAACAATTCCTATACTTATCAGCCGCCCGCAGGTAGAAGAGTTTACCGTGTGCGTGCTGAAAATGAATACGGTTATGGAGACTGGAGTGAGGAAGTGGAATATACGGTGGAGGAAGTGCCGGCGTAG
>DRTC01000095.1 GCA_011372345.1 Candidatus Cloacimonadota bacterium | reverse complement strand
TGAGGATAAGAAGAACCATCAAGCCTTTCCTGGTGCTGAAGAACGATCTTGGCAACAGGCCAGGGAAATTCTATGGAACTTAAAATATCATGACCTGCTTGAGGATGTATTTTTATCAGATTAAATTCAGCTTCAGATAGTTTACCGGGTTTACTTAAGATTTCAGCAGGAACATATATTTTCCCAATATCATGAACAAGAGCAGCCATCCTGATCCCATCGATCTGATCTTTTTTTAGACGCATTTCACGAGCAATTGCCTCTGCCAGAACTGATACTCTTCGTTGATGACCGGCTGTATAAGGATCCCGAATCTCAACAGCAGAGACAAGTCCATTAACTGTTTCTTCTAACAATCTCTGGAGTTTTTTATAACTCAGAAGCAATTCATCTTCAGCTTTTTTTCTTGCAGAAATATCGACAGAAACTCCTAAAATACCATCAGGAACAAATTTCAGCGATAAGGGAACTTTGGTTGTTTGAAACCATCTTTTTTCACCATCATTCTTAACAAATTGATGTTCCTGAACCAATAAAGTTTTTTTAGACATTAAAACTCGTTCATCTTCTTCACGATATTTATTTGCATCTCTTATTTTTAATTTTGATAATTCTGCAAGTTCGAGATCAGTTTTTCCTAACATCGCTTCAGGCGTTGTTCCGTAAAGTTCAGCCATCGATCTATTGACCATTACATATTTACAGTTATTATCTTTCACAAATATGATGTTGGGATCAGTATCGATGACATGACGCATAAATTCTTCCCTATCCTCGATCGCTCTTTCCATTTTATGTTTGTAAAAAGCCATTTCAATGGTTGTATGAAGTTCTTTCTCCTCATATGGTTTGAGAATATAACCAAAAGGTCCGGTTACTTTTGCAATTTGAATTGTTTTGTAATCAGCATAAGCAGTTAAATAAACTATAGGAATTTTAAAGGTTTTCGTGATTTGTTCAGCAGCCTGCACTCCATTCATTTTTCCTTCTAAAATAATATCCATCAAAATCAGATCAGGTTTCAGTTCATGAGTTTTATCGATTGCATCCCGACCGGTTGAAACAATATTTAATACTTCATATCCGAAATGTTTTAGACTTCTTTTAATATCTTCAGCTATTACCCGTTCGTCTTCAACTATCAGTATTCTTTTCTTCATTTTTTTCCCAGTTATTTACTGCAAAGAACACGAAGTTAAATAAATATTTTAATTTTTCGTGTTTTTTGGAAATTTCGTGTTTTTTTTAGTATTTTTATAAATCAAAATAAAATATCTCATTACTCAGATTATCTTACCTGGTTTTTTTTATTCTCATACATTCTTTTATCAGCGGTTGCAATAACATCCTCAATTTCGGTCGAATCATTACTCTTCCAATATGCACTTCCAATTGCAAAAGAAATCGGAAAATTAAAATGTGTTTTCTCCTGGTTCTGAAGTTTAATTCCTTCTAAAATCCTTTCTTTAACTGTTTCCACATCTTTTCCTGTATTGGGAAGCATGATCAGAAATTCATCTCCTCCGTAACGGACGACAATGTCAGATTCGCGAGCTTTTTCAATTAAGACATCACTGACGCATTGCAATACTTTATCACCTGTGAGATGACCATATTTATCATTTATTGATTTCAAACCATTTACATCGACAATTAGAAAAGCGATAGATCTGTTATATCTTTTTGATAATTTTACTTCTCTGTCCAGAGCTTGATAAAGATAATACCGATTGTAAGCTCCCGTCAACTGATCATGCATTGCCTGGATTTTCAGTTTGGATTGGAGGTTTATCCTTTTTAAAGCTTCATTAGTATGTCCGATAAGTAATTCGAGTAATCGAACATCATTTTTATCAAATGCATTTGATTCAGTTGATACTACTTGAAAAACACCGATATTCCCAATGGGTACGCTTATTATTGATTTATAACCATTTTTGTTTTTATCATCTTTAAATTCTTCTTCTAAATTTACTTTGAGAATTGTTTTTCCTGTCTTGTATGTTTCTCCGGCAATACTGTTATTCAGATCTCCGGTTTGACTGGCTCCAACAGGGGTTTGAGTTGAAGTAGCCTTGACAACCAGTTTGTCATCTTCTACGATAACTAAACTGCAAATTGAGAAATCAAGGATGCTTTCAGCAGTTTTAATGGTCATTTTGTAAACATCTTTACTCGATTCACATGCTACTAAGTTTCGAGCAACTTCATGCAGATTTTCGATTTTTCGATAAAATTCACGAAGAGCTTTTTCCGTCTGATCTTTATAAAATGCCATCTCAATAGTTGCATACAGTTCCTTTTCTTCAAATGGTTTTATCAGATAACCAAAAGGACCGGAAACTTTAGCAATTTCAAGTGTCTTTTCATCTGCATAAGCAGTTAAATATACAACCGGAATATCGCATTTATCCCTGATCTGTTCAGCGGCTTGGACTCCATCCATTGTTCCTTCGAGAATAATATCCATGAGAATAAGATCCGGTTTCATTGTTTGAGCAATATTAACTGCATTCAAACCTGATGCTGCCATATCGATCACATCATAATTAAAACCTAATAATATCCTCTTTAAATCTTCTGCGATTATGCGTTCATTTTCAACGATCAGAATTTTCTTTTTATACATTTTCTACTCCCAATCAAAAAAAACATACTTCACGAAAATATTTTTCTAAAACTTGGAATATCGGTCAATGATTTTTTATATTTTTAAGTTAAAATATTTATAAAATCTAAAAATGTGAAATCTGAAATTCTACAGTATTGCGACAAACAATGAATCAAGTTTCCTGTATCAATTTCCAAATTATTTTTTTTGTTTGGAATTGCATTATTAACAAGGATCAGGAACGATGAAAATATTTTTTTCTCATAAAATGTAAAAAAAATAAAAAAATGCTTGACTCCATATATGCGATTCTCAAATTTTACCCGTGTTTTCTCATAAAATCTCAGTAAATCTCATTTTTGAGATGGAGAGCAGAATGTCAGGGGAATTTTTAGGCACATACACAAATTCGGTGAATAAGAACAAATGGATCATTATTCCTTCTCCATTCAAAAAAAAATTCAGTGAGGAAGCGAATAAAACTGTTATTGTTACAATCGGACCGGAAGAAAATATTGGAATTTTTCCTCTTGATAACTGGAATGAGAAAATCGAGAAATTAAAAAGCGGAACAGACAGAGATACCGATCTGTTAGTGAATTTAAGAACATTCGCCTCATCCGAACAAACCATAGAAAAATCCGGCAGGATCAAGATCAGCAATGAACTATTAGAAATTGCAGGTATAACTGAAAAAGTGATCATCAAAGGTGAAGGTAATTATATTTCCGTATGGAATCCGGAAAAATATGTCGATTTCCGTAACGAAAAACTTAAAGTTCATAAAAAATCATTCAATACCCAAGATTACCAGAAATGAATGGTTATCACTCCGCGGTTTTGCTCGAAGAATCGATCAGCGGTATGAATCTTAAAAAAAATGGAATCTATGTTGATGCAACTTTAGGTGGTGGAGGTCATACCTTGAAAATATTGGAATCAAATCAGAATCTGCAGGTATTTGCTTTTGATCAAGATGAAGATGCAATTGATTATACTTCTAAAATTTATGAACAATATTCTGATAGATTAAAAATTTTCAACGATAATTTTTCCAACCTTCGAACCAGATTATCATTAGAAAGAATAAAAAAGATCGATGGTATTATTTTTGATCTTGGAGTTTCATTTCATCAAATTTCCAATCCTCTGAGAGGATTCAGCTATCAGCATGATGGAAAACTCGATATGAGAATGAACAAGTCAGAGAAAATTTCAGCTTACGATATTATAAACAAATTCCCATACGAAAAGATGCGTACTATCTTTTTTGATTATGGAGAAGAGAGGGAATCAAACAAAATTGCCAGGGAAATAGTTGAAAGCAGAAAGAAAAAAATGATCAGAACAACCGGAGAACTTTCTGAAATTATCGAAAAGAGTATTAGGTCACATCAAAAGCTAAAAGCTAAAGCAAGAATATTCCAGGCATTACGAATATTCATAAATAATGAGATAAATGTCTTGAAAACAACTTTAAACGATGCTGTAAATATTCTAAATCCTGGTGGTAGATTGGCAGTTCTAAC
>DRTC01000094.1 GCA_011372345.1 Candidatus Cloacimonadota bacterium | reverse complement strand
TGTCATTACGAGTTTTCTCTTGCTGGCATCAAACGAAGTAATCTCTTTCGTATCATTATGTTAGAGTTGGAGATTGCTTCGCAAGAATTCCTTTGTAAGATACCTCGCAATGACTTTTTCAATAGTTGCAGAATCCTTTCTGTTTCTTTAAAGGATTCTTCAAAATGAAAAAATAAGTGTCTTTCTGAGGTTTTCTCTTTCCTGAAAGAGACGGTATCTAACAGAAGTAATCTTCCAAAGAATCTCATTATCAGAGGAGTTCCTTCGAGAGAAAAGCAAGAAAAAATACTCAGGATGACAAATATCATTCTGTTGTCTTAATGTAATTCGGAGCATTGATCAGCAGGCTGTCAGGTCTTGTTACATACTCTTTATTTTTTATGATCAAAGCACCTCTCAAATCGATCGGAGCCGGTTCGTGTCTGGGAACAAGCTCTTCATATTCCGGATTCAGACTATCAGGATGGATCGTCACATAAATAATGGAATCCGGATAAATATATCTTTTCCCACCCAGATCATAAACCAGTGAATCCATCTTATTTTCACGATATATTGTCGGATAAAAATTATAATTCAAACTATCTGAAAGCGGTGTTGGTTCTGTTCCGGCAATAAAAATTTCATCGATCGTTTCTTCAAATCTATTTTTAGGAAGCAATCCTGTTTCTTTAGAAATTTTAACAGTTATGATCCCTTCCGGTTTTTCAAATTGGTATTTCGAACCATCAATTATCGGCTTACCTTTACTATTTTGGGGAGAATCCAATTCCACCGCTTTTTTCATTATGTAGGGCCAGGTTGGAAGAGCAGCAATTGCTCCGGATTGCTTTTTCCCCAAAGTGGAAAAGTCGTCGAATCCCACCCAGACTCCAGTAACCAGTTTTCTGTTATAACCGATAAACCAGGCATCGCGAAAATCATCGGTTGTTCCTGTTTTTCCGGCTGCTGTCCATTTGTAAATACAACCCGGCTGCCAGCGAACTCCTTGTCCGGTTCCTTCATCCACTACAGATTCCATCATACTTGCCATCAAATATGCTATCTTCTCATCGATTACCTCAATCTTTTCAATCTTTGCAGTTTCCAGGATATTTCCTTTATTATCCTCGACTCTTCGAATAAAAATAGGTTTAACTCTTTCTCCTCCATTTGGAAATGTCGTGTAAGCAGATATCAATTCAAAAGGAAATACAACTTCTGTTCCCACAGCGATTGAATAGCTCGGGTAAACTCTGGTCGTAATTCCGAATCGCTTTGCATTTTCGGTAACTTTTCTGGGTCCAACATCATAGATCATTTTGATAGCATAAATATTTCGAGACTTCATCAAGGCATTCCGCATCCTGATATATCCGAAATTTTGCAGGGAATAATTATGCGGTTTATAAAAAATTGTATCACTTTGGATAAAAGTGATATTCTCGTCTTTAATCACAGTTGCAGGAGTATATCCGTTTTGCAGAGCAGTCGAATAGAGGATTGGTTTGAAAGAAGATCCAGGTTGTCGTTTTGCCTGCATCATCCGATTGAATTTGCTGTGTTTAAAACTCCGACCACCGATCATAACACTGACATAACCTGTTTCCGGTTCGATTGAAAATACTCCACCTTGCACATAGGGAGTAACGATATCCGTCGTGTCAGCAGGAAAATCTGCAAATTTGAATTCATATTTGTTTTTCTCTTCAAATTTCGTCAGGTTCATATTAAGGATAGAATCAGCGTAAGTCTGTAATTCAGTATCAAGAGTTGTATAGATTTTCAGTCCACCGGTAAAAAGTTTCGTTGTTCCATATTTTTTTTCCAGAATCTGTCTGATATATTCGATATAATAATCGTCTGTTCCACTCCTGCTTTTCTGCTGATGAAGAATTATTTCCGAATTTTTAGCTTCCTCATATTCCTGCTGGGTGATAACATTTTCCTCAAGCATTCTTTTTAGAACAATGTTTCTTCGTTTTAAAGCTCTTTCCGGATAACGAAAAGGATAATACGCACTCGGCAGTTGCGGCATACCAATGATCAAAGCAGCTTCGGGAATGTTCAAATCCTTAGCTTTCTTATTGAAATATTTTGCAGATGCAACTTCGATTCCATACAATCCAGGACCAAAAGGAGATTTATTCAGATATAATTCTAAAATCTCTTCCTTTGAATAATGTCTTTCTATCCGAATAGCAAGCAGCAATTCTTTGATCTTGCGGGGAATCTGTTTATCCAGTGTTAAGAACATATTCCGAGCGAGTTGCTGAGTGATCGTACTTGCACCCTGTGAAAAACTTCCTTTAGAAATATCGATCAATATAGCCCGGAGAAAACCAATTAAATCCATTCCCCAATGATTGTAAAAATTCTTATCCTCAACTGCAATCATTCCTTTTTTCAGAAAATCCGGCAATTCATTGAGATTTGTTAGTTGTCTGCGTTCAAAAGAAAAAGTATGGATCAAATTATCATGTCTGTCGAAAACTTCAGAACCGATTTTCAGATCATAATGTTGAAGTTCGGAAAGTGGTGGTAGTTCATTGCTGTAATAATGAAATAAGCCAAATCCAATCCCGGCAAAAAACAAAATCAAAATAACGAGAATGAACAAAATCTTTAAAACTTTTTTTTTCATATTTTCCCTAAAAACTCGATCCTGTTAATAAATAAATGAGCTAAAAATCCGGTAATAATCCCGGTTATGATTCCCATCAAAATTAAAATTGGTGCTAAATAAAAAATTGAATCTTCTTTTATCAATAAAAATCTGACAATTGAAATTTGAGCTAAATTATGAAAAACTGCACCCAAAATACTGATCCCGATGATACTGAAATTTATTTTTGTTTTGAGAAATAAAAACATCACCAATAGCGAACAGATACTTCCGGATAAAGATAGTATGGTTGTAGGACTCAATAAAGTTCCGGAGAAAAAACCTCCGATCAGAGTTTTACTGACGGCTACGATAAAGGCATTCTTGAAATTATAAACAAAAAGTAAAATCAAGATCACAATATTTGCCAGACCGAATTTCATAAAAGGTAAAGGTTTTGGGATGAAATTCTCGACAACATAAATTGTAATTGCAAATGCAGTGAAGAAAGCCAGTCTGGTGGCAGGATGTGAGATTCCAGTTATCTCCATTTTTTATCAAATGAATAAAACTTGCCAAATTTCAAAAATTTGGCAAGTTTCTCATCCATAAATCTTTATTGATTCTTCTTTTCAAAATCCAGCATAAATTGAGCAAGATCCTGAGCAGCTTTCATAGGTAATGAATTATAAAGCGAAGCTCGACAACCTCCTACACTTCTATGACCTTTGAGTCCGATCATTCCATTTTCTGCTGCTTCAGCAATGAATTTCTTTTCCAAATCTTCGGTCGGTAACCTGAAAGGAATGTTCATCAAAGAACGATCTTCTTTGACAACTGTTCCTTGATAAAAATCAGAATTATCTAAGATATTATAGAGATAATTTGCTTTTTCGATATTGTATTTTTCACGAGCTTCCAAACCACCGTTTTTCTCAATCCAATTGAGGACTTTCCCAACTACATAAATTGCAAAAGCAGGCGGAGTATTGAACATCGAGCCTTTATCAATATGAGTTTTGTAATCCATCATGGAAGGAAGATTCGGATTAATTTTTTCGATCATATCTTTCCTGATGATGACAAAAGCAACTCCTGCCGGACCGATATTTTTTTGAGCTCCACCGTAGATCATCGAATATTTATGAAAATCCAACGGTTTACTCAAAAAATTGGATGACATATCAGCAATCAAAGGAATCTCTGCCGGAATATCAGGATCGATTTTAAATTCAGTTCCCCTTATCGTATTATTAGTCGTAATATGAAGATAAGCAGGATTTTCCGAAACATCAAACTTTTTCGGGATATAAGTATAACTTTTATCCTCAGAACTGGCAGCAACATGCATCTTCTTCCCGATCTTTTTTGCTTCTTTAAGAGCTTTTGTTGACCAGGCTCCGGTGTCGACATAGTTTGTAATTTTTCCTTCCGGACAGAAATTCAGGGGAATCATATAAAATTGAGTGCTTGCTCCACCGTGTAAATAGAGAACTTCGTATTTGTCCCCCAGATTCATGATCCTTTTCATTGTTTCGACTGCATTATTAATTATTTCTCCATATTCTTTTGAGCGATGGCTCATTTCCATTACGGAAAGTCCTTTGCCTTGATAATCTAAAAGTTCTTCCTGAACTTCCAATAAAACTTCTTCCGGTAAAACAGCCGGACCTGCATTAAAATTGTGAACTCTTGCCATTTTTTCCTCCGTTTATTTTTTTTGGTCAAATTCGATTTGATGTTTTTTTTTGCAAGTTTTTTAAAGGATATTTTAAAATTTTTCATCTTGAATATTTTTCTTGCTAATTTTTTTGCAGGAAATTTTGTGTTTCTGTGTCTTGGAGGATAGATTCTTTTTTTAAGGAGGTATGATGAAAAAGATTTTAAAATTTTCAATTTTGGCGATGCTGTTGTTCTTATTACTTTGGGGATGTGATAAAACAACGGAAGCAAATAACGATCCTCAAACGGATGAAGAAGCGATCAATATGCTTCTCGAAGAAAATGATCCATACTTTACTACCCAAAATCATTATGGAGAAGAAGACACTACCGGAGTCAAAAACGGCGATAGAACCGAGATCAACACATTTTTCTGGTATCGAGAATTGAAACCAAATCCTGAATATCTAATTGATATTCAGATAAATGGAGATTCGGCTTATGTTTCAATTCACGGAGATTATGAAGGAACTCTGAACTTATTCGCTTGGGAAAATGATTCTATTAAAACTTATACCAAAGATTTTACCGATCAGAGTTTGAGGTATGCAATATTCAAACAACTTTTTGATCCAGCAGAAGATCCTGATCATAGAAGAGGTTGGAGACTAACCCATGTTTCAGGTGCAGAAACAGGACCGGAGAATCATACGGTTTATATAGATAGTGTCAGGTTGAATTGCGAAAGTTATCCTGATACGCTGATCATTGATCCTTTAGCAATTTTCTCCAAAGAAGAATTATTTACAGTCATGCCGGAAGAACCTTGTACCTTAACGGTT
>DRTC01000093.1 GCA_011372345.1 Candidatus Cloacimonadota bacterium | reverse complement strand
GTATTCTCCAATCTCTTTTTGTTCTTTTTTATTATGAATTATTCTCTCAATATCTGCTAAAGCCTTATCGGTCAATTTATTGTCTTTCAGCATCACGGTCTTGAATCCTTTCCTTCCAATATCAGGCCAGTAAACAGGTTTATAGTTGTTTACGAAAATAGGTTTCCTGGCGAGAACACATTCTATGAAAGCATTTCCAAAACCTTCATAAGTACTGAAATAAGTGCAGGCAACCGCATTTGCATAAGCATCGGATAAAGAATAAATCTTTCTTCCCCGCCAGCCTTTTCCTCTTTCATTGAGAATTGTTCTGTGACCAAAAACTACCTGATCATTTAGTTTTTTTTCCTTAATTTTTATCAGGAGTTCTTTATAATATCCTTTTCTGGCATCATCAGCCGCACTTCCGGTAATTACCAGTTTCACTCTTTTATCCTGCAACCTGTGAACCATTTCAATCGCTGTCTCAATACCTTTTCTTCTCACGATCCTGGTGACCTGAAAAATAGGAATGTCTTTTTTATCCAATCCTAAGTCTGATAGCAAGTCCTTGTTATAAGGATCTTTTCGAGCAAACGGTTTGTTGAAATCCATGACATTGGGAACTACTGTTGCTTCAACTCCGAATTTTTCCTTAAAAATCTTTTTTGAATGAGTATTGATTACAGCATGTCTGACATTTGGCAGGATCAGAGGAAAGGTTTTTTCCATGATTTCCATGATTTTTTTATGAGGAGATTTATATCTATCACCGCGTTCCCAATAGAAATCATGATTATGAGCAACAACAGGAATTGTAGAATTGATCACCGCTTTTTTGATTCCCATTCCCATTGATAAATGGCAGGGAAGAGATGTGCTGTTTTCCGTGAGGATAACATCGATCTTTTTTTTCATCATCCAGCGGAAAATGTGAACTGCGATTTCATTGGAAGTGTCTTCAAGATGGTCGATAAGTTCTTTCTGATCAAATTCCGGGAAGAAAAAAGCCCGGTTTTGTTCCCATTCGCACTCCGGAGAAAAGAAACAAAGAGCACGCCAGGTATTTTCGTATTTTTCTCCGACAATACTTCTCTTGAAATTTCCAGAGAGAATATAAATTTTATGCCCTAGTTTTTGCAAAATTCTTATCCATTTTTCAGTTTCTAAAGCAACTCCGTCTATATCTCCGATTCTCCCGATAATAATTCCGATATTCATTAGTCATCTCCTTTAACTTCATTGTTTAAGGACAGTTATAAAAACTTGTTTTCCTGCTGTAAAGTCAAGTGAAAATTTATTTTTTAAGTTTATTTTTTTTGCTAATCCAACAAAAAAAGCCACTGAAATTATCAGTGGCTTAAAGGATTTTGATTTGCTTGTTTATCGCATAAGGATCATTTTTCTGGTAGAAACAGATTTTCCTGATTTCAATTGATAGAAATAGATCCCGTTGGAGACAGGTTTATTATTTTCGTCTGTTCCGTTCCAGGTTATGGAGTATAACGACTCCGTCGCTTTTGCATTAACATGGTTAATGCAGTCCAAAGTTTTGACCTTTTGTCCTTTGATGTTATAGATATCAAGAGTCACAAACGGGGACATTTGTGTGACAGAAAAAGAAATCGTCGTTGAGGAGCGGAAAGGATTGGGATGATTATTAAGTGAGATATTACTCGATGTAATAGTGTTATCATCCACATTATTATTTAAGTCGCTATTGAATAAAAGAGTAACCTTTTTCTGTCCAACCTCGGTCTCAATATATAATGTATCAGGACTAATTTCACGATCATAAACAGGGAGATCAACTATAACATTGAAATTCAAAGAATTTCCGGCTTCCAGATCATAAGGGAATTCCAAATTAAAGTCTTCGATCCACCACACTCCGTCACCGCAGGGGAACTCGCCTTCTGATGTAATATATGATATGGAAATATCAGTTTCAGATAAGTTAGTTATGGAAAACTCTTTGCCATTAAAACAATCATCATAAGTTAAAAAGAGTAATCTTTGCGGAGAAACATCCAATCCTGTAATATTAATATCATCATCGTTGCGAGGCTGCAATTTAAAATCGCCGTAACCATAATCCACAATTCCGGTTATGGAATAGATAAAATCATTAAGAACAGGAAGATAAGAATAATCTCCAAGATCATCGACCCGGCAGGGAGCAGATGTATCGATGCCGTCATCGATTTCCCATTCTCCATAACCGAGGTCTTCATTAGTAACAGTAACTTCCATCATTCTTACTAAAACACCTTCCCATGATTCGGGATTATAAGTGTCCGGCATAGAAATCTGCCCGGTCAGGATCTGGGTTGGTTCCGGTAGATCTGCGATTCCATTGATCTGGAGATTTGTTACATCAATGAGTTCGGTTTTATTCTGGTATTCAAAAACAGTTGCTTCCAGGTATATATCATCTCCAATCGAAACAGATTCGTCTTGAGGATAAACATTTATTCCATTCCAGGCTCCTGCTCCGTCTTGAATATAATATCCATTCGAAAAAGTCGCTGTAACTACTCCGGTTGTAGAAATTCTTTCATCGAGATGAGGAGAGTCACCGGAAGGATCTTCCGTATATTGAATTTCATAAATTGTGTAGGGAGTAACAGGAATGGGTTCTATTATGGAAAACGGATTATTGCTTTGATCCCAGGGATCTCCATCTGCTGCATCTGAAATTATAATTACATACCAGTCATCAAGAGCTTGATCTTCCGGAATATTCCATTCCCAGACTCCATCATTTTCCGTACTGGCAACAAGAACTTCACGAGTTCTATCGATCATCTCAAGCTCGATCTTTACATTTCCTTCAAAATTGGCTGATGTCCAGGTTATGTTTTGGGTAGAACCTTGTTCCCATTGTTCTCCGCCATTCGGACTGGTAACAATTATGATCGGGTCTGTTCCGCCGTCAAAAATATGATAACCGATATAATCAAAAGTATTTTGCGGATAGGATTCCCATTCTCCGGCATCATAATCAGGATTGGGACTGGCAACATAACTATGTCTGACAAGAGTAACATTTTGTGCCCAATTAACATCTCCGCTTTCTCCGAGATGATCGAGAACAACATCATCTTTATAAAGTCTGACCTGATCGTCACCATTAAAATTAATGACGGAACCATTGGTTAGATCAGCGACATTCTGGATGGCTTCGTCAGCACTCGGATGGCAGATAACATAAACTTCACCATCTTCAAGATTTCCGGATAGATCCATACTGGTGCTGAAATCGTCATTTCCATTCACATCTTTTTTCAAAGAGTATTCACTTAGATCTACTGCTGCTCCGGTGCCGTTGAAGATCTCGATAGCTTTGTTATAACTGCTACCTTCGATATATTCAGAGATAAATAGTTCGGTTGCCTGAGCAATTATCAATGAATATACGATCATAAACAAACTAATAATGAAAAGTTTTTTCATTGTTCCTCCTGTAATTTCCTTACCTTCCGAAGCCTTCTTTCACTTGTTCTTACGATAAGATTCGGAAGGATGGGAAAGCCCCAGACTTTCCGATCCGGCAACTGCCGGATAGAATTCCTTCATGAGAAGCTTCGGAAAGGCATCACATTTTTTTCATAAGTTTTCATAATTCATATTACACTACCTTTCTGTTTCTTAAATACAAAGGTCAGGGAAAAAATATACCCTGACCTTTGCAAGTTTTTTTTTTATTAATCTTTTTTTCCCCGCCCTGAAGGACGGGGCTATTGATGATTTTATTCTTCTTGCTTTTCTTATGTTCCTTCTCTTTGAATTTTCTTTCAAAATTTCTTCTAAAAGAGAAGGATAGCAGGATGAGTTTGGTCTCGGAACAAATTCCGAACTACACCCAATTCAATTAGGAAACTTCTACCTCGTACATCCCTTCTTCAGTTTCTGATTTATTAGTAACCTTCAAAATAGAGCCGGTTCCCATTTCAGAAGCAGTTGTCTGATGATCATCACCGGGATTCAGTTCGATACCTTCGGTGCATGGCTCGGGAGTTTCTCCCAGACAATATTCCAAGCCGGTAGTACCCGGATTTTTCAGTTTGAACACAGTGGAAGGTGTTACTTCTTCCATGACGATAACGGTCTGTGCTGCCGGAACATTGCCGTGTTTGATATCCGGTTCTCCCTGGGACGAAGACTGATAGAGAACATACTGCTGGTATTTGCCGTAGTCGTCTTCATAGATGAGTTTCCCAATCCGGCTGATACGCAGGACAACTTCCCACATGGCATTCATTTTCCTGATTCTTTCGTTGGTCTGTTCTTTCATCTGGATCTTAAAATCATCCTGGGCGACATTTGCCTGCACGATATCGTCATGAGAAGTCTTGATCTTTTCAATTTGTGGATCGGAAAATCCGGCTGTATTCAGTTCTGTTCTATATTTAACTGCGGTTTCATGAAGTCTGGCTAAAAAAGCAGTTAATCCTTCCTGGTTGTTCCTGATCTCGTAATAATTATCAGCACCGAATAAATTCCAGATATCCTTTCTTCCGGGAAATGCTTTTTCAATAAAAGGTCGCATAAAACGATAAACTTTTCGTCCTAATTCCATCTTGTTATTCAGTTCTGTTGTCAAAATTGCCAGTTGATTCTGGTTATATTCATGATCCGGCATGGATGCTGCTGCCTCGATCATGGCTGAAAAGTCGGTGATAAATATTTCTGTGAAATCAGCATCATAAGCAAAGAAATCTGCCCTATCCCGGGTCAATAAAACTACGAATACACGCGCTTTCTGGATGGCAACTGCATCCGGAAAGTAGTATATTCTGACTAATGTTTCTGTGTTAGCCATAAATTCCTCCTTTTGAATTTAATAAGCCAAAGGCTTACAAGTATTTTTGATTGAATATTGAATATTTGTCATTGCGAGGATTCTCTTGCCGGCATCATACGAAGCAATCTATTTCTTTTCATGCGGCTAGGGTTGGAGATTGCTTCGTAAGAATTTCTATTTAGTATCTGAACGAAAACTATCAAAATTGGAGAAAGCTTGAATTAAGTTTGCTTTAGCTGACTTGATTTAAGTTTTCTAACTTGCTTATGTCAGTAAACTTAACTCAAGACCTACGGCTTAAG
>DRTC01000092.1 GCA_011372345.1 Candidatus Cloacimonadota bacterium | reverse complement strand
TTCCGAATCTTAATGAGAAGAATTCCTTCGTGAGAAATTTCGGAAAGGCAGCATCATTTTTTCATAATCTTTCATAAATTATGTTACACTACCAAGTCTCCTGTAAAACCCCATTTTAATTTCCTGCAAAATAAGGGGATAGGATTTTGATCAAAATGGACAAGATTGGCATCTTGTCTTACGGTTCAGATTTCATCTTAATAAAACTATCCGGCTTTTGACGGATAGCGGAAAGCTTGTCGCAAAGAATAAGAGGTTACCCTATATGTTTTTTATCTTCGTACCTCTTTATATCTTCCCGACTAATTTATGTTCTTTAATACATTTTGAAATACAACTAATAAAATATTCTCAAAAAATTCGTGTCGAAACAATTGAAGCAAAGTTATAAAGTCAAGTTTTTTAGGTTTGAATAATCATTAATTAAATTGATTTGTTATCCTTAATTTTTTGAAGATTACTCAAACAAATTATTTATCATAAGACAAACACTCTCTAAAAATTCCTTATCATCATTGGTAAAAGGAGATTGAACATGAGAATCGATATCAAGTTCTGCTAGAAGATCTCCATCTTTCATTATCGGAACAACGATCTCTGATTTCACATAAATACTGCAGGAAAGATAATTATTCTCTTTGGAAACATCCTGGATAATTTGTGTCTTTTTAGATTCTGCAACCTGACCGCAAATTCCTTTTCCAACTCGAATATTTGTGTGTTCAGTAGCTGCACCTGAATAAGTTCCTAAAATAAGTTCGTTTTTACTTTTATCAAAAATATAGAATCCAATCCAATTGTAATATTCGATCGAATCTCGCAAAATGTTACAAATATTCTGTAATTTTTCATCTTTTTCAAGAGATTGAGAGATTACTTTTTTGATCTTTTCTAAAAGTATTTGGAATTTTTTATTCATTTCAATCGTAGCTCGGAACTTGTTCCGAGACAAAAAAAAAGACAGTATGTTTAACAAAGGTTCAGAACAATCCGTCAGTAACCGGACTAAAGGTTCTGAATTACATTACTCTATCGGCACATATATGAACATATCGGAATCAGGTTCGCCATATTGAAAGCGTTCATCATAAAGTTCCAGTTCATTATTCATTAACGGTTTATGTCCGCTTCTCGGCAGCCATTTCTGGTAGATGTATTGATATGTTTTTCCCAGATCTTCAACTGGACCTTGATGAGAAAAAACAGCATACATCCGAGATTCAATAATATGAAAGGACATTCCATCCGGAATATCATCTGTTTTTTTGACCTGTCTTCCGACCATGTATGAGAATTCCGTTGAATTTTCTTTCTGTTCCATATCAAAAGAGACACCCCAGAATTGTTCCGGATTAACCAGATTTTGAATTTCATCTTCACGAGGAGTAAAGTCTTTCCATAATTGCGAGATTGTCATGTTTGCCATAGACATTCTTGCCTGCAAACCGACAATGATCATTTCTTCCAATTTAATAATTTTCGGTTCGATAGTTTGGGTGGAATCCGGTAATGCAAGTTCTTGATCTTCCGCATAAGAAAATATACATAAAATCATCATTAATGAAAAAATAAATTTTTTCATTTTTTTGCTCCTTAATTACTACTATAGTTCGGAACTTGTTCCGAAAAAATATCATAAGACTGGACTTCATAGAACTTTAGTTCGATGGAGTTCAGTTAATGTTTTTTAAAGTTCTGAACTCAACCATTGTTTCAATTCTTCATATTTAATATGGATTTTATCAGTTCAGTTAATGTTTTTTAAGTTCTGAACTCAACCCCGAATAAATTCGTTGTTAAGTCCAGTCCTTTGCAGGATTCAGAACAATCCGTCGGTAGCCGGACTAAAGATTCTGAACTACATTACTTCCCCAATAATTTCTCTTTCAATTTCGGAAGAGCAGTATTTTCTCCCAGCCAGATCGAGAAAACTGCTTTTCTGAATTGAGAGCCTTTGATAGTTCCCTGCAATTCATTATTTATGAAAACACTCGTTCCTTCTTCCGGAGAGTAAACAATATCATAAATGTCATTTTTCAGAGCTGGTTTGGAAAAGAAAGAATTGAATTTATCGATCTTCGGCTGTAGTGAATCAGCAACATTGGAATTAGAAAAACCTTCGTTCCAGGCATCTATCAATTTTTCGGAAGAGACTTTTTTGTAAATGAAATGCATCCTGATCGCGATTGTTTCGTCTGCATGAAGAATGGATTTAGAATCTTTGTTTTTTTGGGGAAGATAAAGTCCGCAAGCATAAACTTTGATGATCAGCTTTTTACGAATTCCCGCTCCATTCAGGATCAGGTTTTTCTCTCCAATAATCTTAGTGTCGGGAAGATTTTTTCCCCCGATTTCAAGAGCAAATAATGGTAATAAACACAATGATAGAAAAAATACGAAAATATTTTTTTTGAGCATAAATACTCCTTTGTTCTTACGACTCTATTCTACTCGTAAGCGAAGCGACGAGTCGAAACAAAATGATAGCAAACTTTAGAGGTTTCAAGTCGTCGTCGCAAGCTCCTTACAACTCGAATTGCTACTTCACTTTTCCTTGAGCAGCAACTGAAGCCATTGCTTTTTGAATTGCTTCCGAATCTCCGAGATAATAATGTTTTATTGGTTTGATATTTTTATCCAATTCATAAACCAACGGAACTCCGGTAGGTATATTCAGTTTTAGAATTGCTTCTTCGCTCATATTATCGAGATATTTAACTAAAGCCCGTAAGCTGTTTCCATGAGCAGAAATGATGATCTTTTTTCCTGTTTTTATAGTCGGAACAATTGTTTCATGCCAGTAGGGGAGAACTCTCTCAACTGTATCTTTTAAACATTCTCCTAACGGAAGTTCATCTTTGGTCAGATTTTTATACTTTTCCTCAAAACCGGGAAAACGCTCATCATCGGGTGTCAGAAGCGGGGGAGGAGTGGCATAACTTCTTCTCCAGATAAGGACTTGTTCTTCTCCATATTTTTTAGCTGTTTCCGCTTTGTTCAAACCCTGTAAAGCACCATAGTGTCTTTCATTTAGACGCCAGTGATTATAGATAGGGATCCACATCAAGTCCATTTCCTCAAGAGTTATCCAGAGAGTCTGGATCGCTCTTTTCAGGACAGAATTAAAAGCAAGATCAAAAGTGTATCCTTCTTCTTTCAGTATCTTGCCAGCTTCGTGTGCTTCCCTTATTCCCTTTTCAGAAAGTTCAACATCTGTCCAGCCTGTAAAGCGATTGGCTTTGTTCCAGACACTTTCACCGTGTCGCAATAAAACAATTTTGTACATTTTTACCTCTTGTTACATTGTTATCTAAGCCAGCAGTATCTGGATCATACAACAAGCATCAGAATTTAATTTTATTTCCCAGTTCTACTACGGTAATGACATCATCTTCAGTGATCATTTCCCAGGTTTTTGTTTCCGGTTTGAATACTAACGAAATAGATTTTCCTGCATCTTCAGTATTCACGAGTTTAATATTATATCTATTCATAGTTGTAATTACATTATAGATCTTTCCATTTACCTCGATTGTTTTAATTTCTTTGTCGGAATGAGTCATTTCCAATGGATTTTCACCAGTCCAGAATTCGACTGTATTTAAAATCGCAAAATCGATGAATCCGCAAACTTCATAAACCGGAATTATCATAAAAACCCATAAAACAGCAGTATTAGTCCACTTATCACCAACATCTTCATTCCATTTGTACAGCTTCCTTGTTAAATTGAAACTACCAAAACATCCGCTGATGATTGATAATAACATAACAGTGACCACCAACATTGAGACTAATTTGATTACTTTTCGCATACTTTTCTCCTTTTTATTTTTTTCTTTTTTAGCGAATTTCTCTTATTTTCCGGTTTGAATTTATGGTAATCTTACCTGTTTCTTTCAATAAACTCATAAAATCTTGGTTTTCTTTCAATCATTCTTACAAGATTAAGGTTCCTTCTGATTAATAAACCTTCCCTCATACATTGCTTCTCCAATTGTCCTCTGGAAAATGAATTGGCAGATCTTTGTTCCTGCATGTAATCGTAAAAGCACATTACCGACATTGCTGATCTCCAGAACCTGTTGGTTACTTATTCCCGGCTGCATAAATGATGCGGAAATATGAACCATCAATCCT
>DRTC01000091.1 GCA_011372345.1 Candidatus Cloacimonadota bacterium | reverse complement strand
TAGTTTTATTTTGCTTGCTATCTGCACCAGGATATTTTATAAGGAAGATCAAAAAAAATGAAGAATTTATCAATTTCTAGAAACTTCGGAAATTTAATAGATTATCATCTCCCTCTGAATTTCATGCTCTTCTGCTTTCAATTCAATAATCTCAACCTCAAAATCTGAAAGCATTTCCCGCAAATTCTTCAAAGCCGGATATTCCGTATAAAAATGTCCGGCATCAATGATCGGTATTTTGCTGTCTAATAAAATATGATAAGTGAAATCAGCAGAAACGAAAATATCTGCTCGTCCATAAACTTTGTTGAGAAGAGATGTTCCGGTACCTCCACAAATTGCAATCTTTTGGACAAAATCGCTTTGTGTTCTATCTGCCAGCCAAAGTTTAATAAAAGGAGCTTTCAAATCTCTTTTTACTTTTTGGGAGAAATCTGCGATCGTCATTTTGTTGGATAATTCCCCAATCAAACCAAGTCCGTAATTCTCGCTCGATTTTTCCTGCGGATAAACTGCAAAAGCCGGAGTTTCATAGGGATGAGCGGATTTCATCGCTGAGATAACTCGATTCAAATTGAAGGAATCCACAAAAAATTCCAACTTTCTTTCCACAACTTTTTTCAGTTTGTTTTTCACACCAACATTTGGTTTACTTCCTTCCAAAGGTTTGAATTGACCACTAACTTCATAATCATTTAAACAGTTTTCATAATTCCCGATATTTCCGGCTCCAGCTCCGAAAACCGCTTCTGCAACAGCTTCCATCGAATTTTCGGGAACATAAACCGCAAAATGAAAAAGTTTTGAACCTGATACCGATGAAAGAAATTCAAGATTTTCCAAACCGAGTTTTTCAGCAAGAGCATAATTCACACCTTTTTGAACAACATCGAGATTCGTGTGAGCACAAAAAACCGAAATGTTACTTCTAATCAATTTTAAATAAAGCGGATTTGTGATATTTTTGATCGGTTGAAAAATAAAGGGATGATGGGAAATTATCAAATCGACATTTTCTTTGATCGCTTTCCTGATCGCATTTTCGGTTACATCGAGAGTCAGAAGAATTTTTTTCACTTCTGCTTCCGCATCTCCAAGTTGAAAACCGACATTATCCCAATCGTAGGCAAGATTTGGATTGGCGATTTTATGAATATGCTCAACGATATCTTCTACTTTTATTTGTTTCATTTTTGCTCCTTTTTTTGCCATTGATTTTCGCGGATTAAACGGATAATTAAACCTTGCGAATGGTCGAGGAACGAGACCTTCGCAATGGTTGACAGCCCTCATCTGGCCATTATGGATGTATTGCAAACTGGTTTATAGTCTCGTATCCGACCATTACGAAGGATTCGCAAGCTCAACCATCCGCAAGGCCATGATTCTTTCATTCCTTCATTATTGAGTCCACTCTAAAAAGGTCAAATTCAATAAAATTAGAAACCGTTAAAACGATTAATACTTTTTCCTGTTTCATTAACCACCAACTTAAGTTGGTGGTTAATAAGAAGATAGAGGTCATTAATCGATTCATCAGTTTCCAAATTCCGTGTAAAATTTCATACATATTCCAAATTATTGCCTTTTTAGAGTGGACTCATTATTAATTCATTAATTTTCTCTTTCACTTCATAATAGGAAAAGCCGCGTCTGGTCAGATAATTCAGGCATTTTTCAATTTTTTCTTTATCTGAAAATCCGGAATATTTCGATAAAGTTTTTATAACATTTTCTGTTAAAATATTTTCCTCAATTTCGGCAGAATATTTTTCTGCAAGAACCTTGTTAATAATTTTTCCAGAAATATGTTTCTCAAATAATTTTATTTTAATTTCTGTCGAATTTTTCTTTTTTGCAATTAAGCTTTCAACAAATAATTCAGCAAATCTTTCGTCATTCACAAAATTATTAGAAATAGCTTTCTCAACCAGTTTTTCGGAAATTTCGGGATCGAGATATAATTGATCTAAAAACATTTTGCATTCCCAAATCGATCTTTCACGATATGTAAGAAAATTCAGAAGTCTATCCCACGCATAAATTGTGATCTGCTTTCTCAGTTCCCTGCTTTTACCTTTAGATAATTCTACTTC
>DRTC01000090.1 GCA_011372345.1 Candidatus Cloacimonadota bacterium | reverse complement strand
TTTTCAGTTTTGCTTTATCTTCTTTTTTGTGTTTTTGAAGTTCTTCTTTTAAGGTTTTGATCTTATTCATAATACCTTCTTTGTTAAATGATTACAATCTTGTTCCTAAACTCCAGCAAGACTTGACTTGCATTGACCGAAGGGAATGTGAGTCGAGAATTGCGTACTTCCTGAACGATTGTTTTTTTAACTCGCACTTCGTTACGAGTCAAATCCAATCTTTATATCTTCCTGATCGAGATCGTTCCGGTCGGAAATTTTCTGATTTCATAATAAGTTGTTGGATCGATAGCACAACTTATTTTTTTGATCAATTTCGCATGATGGATCTGTTTTTTAAAGATTTTTGTTGAATCCTCAAAATCAAGAAAAACATTTGCCACATTTTGAGCAGCTTTGCTCAGACAATATTCAACAATTGGAAAAGTCCTTTTCCAGCGATCCGGTTTTACTTTTCCTTTTTTCAGAAAATAATTTTCAATTATAATATCATAATTTTTATTGATCTTATAGATCTGTTCTTCAAAGTAGGTCAGCGGTTTTTTTATTCTCTTTCTTTTTTTCCTGAATTTCAGCTCAAAATCTTTCAAATGCAATCTTGTATCCGCTTCCATAATTTTATGAACCGTCTCTTCGTCCACAAACCTGTCTTTTCCGTCAGTATGTAGAGGTTGATGCAAATCTGCAATATAATGAGATAAAACTCCGAATTCAAAAATTATCGCTTTTAATGATGTATTCAGGATCGGAATTAAAAAAGGATGGATTTTGGGATGCAGAATTATTTTTTCAGGATCATCCATCATTTGTTTGATCAGAATAATTTCTTTATCGATTTTTTTGATCACGCTTCCGCTATTATAACCGAATTCGTTGGGAGTGCAGTTATAATAATGATTTGTAAAATCTTTAAAGATCCTGTCAGGAGCTTCGATACCGAGAATAAAAAGTTCCTGGTGAAGTTTTAGTAAATGCACAAATGAAGCTTTGCATTTTTTTAAAGCATTCGAAGTAATAAATTGATGAGTTCTACTATCCCAGAGCCACATATTTTTTCCTGATTTTTTTAAATTCTATCCTAAATTCAATTTCATCTTCCGTTCCATATCCCGCATTTCATCTTTCTTTTGAATTGTCTCCCGTTTATCATATTGTCTTTTACCTCTGGCAACTGCAAGGTTGACTTTTACAAATCCTTTTTCGTTAATGTAAATTTCTTTAGGAATGAGAGTAAAACCTTTTTCTTCCACTTTTTTCATCAATTTCCTGATTTCTTTTCTGTGCAATAAAAGTTTTCGTTTACGATCGGGATCATGATTATTGAAACTTCCCTGTTCATATTGACTGATATGCAGGTTATAAAGCCAGATTTCGTCGTTTTCAAAATAAGCATAACTATCTTTGAAATTTAATCTTCCCGATCTGATAGACTTGATTTCGGTTCCTTTCAAGACGATTCCTGTTTCCAGTTCCTCTACAAAATAATAATTATGCGATGCTTTCCGATTTTTAAAATTTCTCATACTTCCCTCATAGTTCAGAAACTTTTGTTAGTTCAAATTGTCAAATAGTTTGTTTATCCAATAAAACTAATGGATAAATCATTGACAAAAAAAGCAAATTTATAAAAAAGAAACGAGATTCAGGAATAAAAAAAATGATTAAGGAGTTTTAGGTGAACATAATTTATTCATATCTGACAGCTTTCATCCTTGCTTTTCTTTCTGTTTACAGTATCACTCCTTTTATCATTAAATTTGCGAACAAAACAAATTTTCTGGATAATCCGGGTGCTCGTAAAGTTCATAAAAAAGCAACTCCACTTTTAGGAGGATTGGCTGTTTTTTTTGGTTTTTTTGTACTCACCATTTATGCTGTGATAACCACTATCTACACTTTTGATAAAGCTGTTGTTGGCTATTTGATCGGGGCTTTGATCATTGTTCTGGTCGGGATTATCGATGATAGACATGGAATGAATCCGATATTAAAAATGCTCGGTCAGATACTTTCCTGTTTCATTTTTATTTACTCAAATGATTTGATAAATTTGTTTGGTCCGATTTATATCTCGATTCCGATCCTTCTATTCTGGATGGTTGGATTAATGAATGCTTTGAACTTCCTGGATAACATGGATGGCATCATTACCGGAATGTCAGGAATTTTAGCTCTCGGATTTTATGGTTTCAGCTTTATCAGTAAAACTCATTCACTGGCTGCTCAATCTGAATTTATTTCCCTTCTTTCATTGATTTTTGCAGGTTCTGTTTTTGGTTTTTTACCGTACAATTTTAATCCTGCTAAAATATTTCTGGGTGATGCAGGTAGTATGTTTATCGGGTATTTTTTATCCACTATGGGAATATTAGCAGGTCGTCTTGCTGTCACCAGTATGAACAATAATTTTTATTACCTTTTACCCGTTTTACTATTGAGTTATGCCATTTTTGATATATCTCTCGTCAGTATAACCCGCAAGCGGGATGGAAGGAAGATCACTCAAGGTGGAAAAGATCATTCAACTCATCGTATTGGAACTGCTTTAGGATCAACCAAAGTTACAGCTCTGATCGTTTACCTGCTGAATATTATTATCGTTTTAGTAACAATACTGGTTTTTAAAATGGAATCGGTTAATCTTTTGATAATTTTCACTCTTATTTTTGCCTTACTTTTTTTATTTTTTGGGAACAAACTGGATCATGTTCCAATTTCGGTTCCCCAAAATCAATTAAAAACAGAAGATAATTGATCAATATGAAGTTCAGGATTTTAGGATCAGCATCAGGAATGCCGACTATTAATAAACACCATTCTTCCATCTGGATCAATTTTTCCGATAAAAACATCCTTCTGGATTGTGGAGAAGGAACAGCAAAGCAAATGCTGAAATTCGGATTGGATAAAGATTTTCTTGATGCAATTGTTATCAGTCATTATCATCCCGATCATGTCAGCGGTCTTTTTATGGTCATTCAGATGTTGTATCTCCAAAAGAGAAAACAGGATTTGTCGATCTATCTTCCGGAACATATCGAAAAATTCAAAGACATTCTGAATCTTTTTTATACTTTTTTATCAAAAATTCCTTTTAATATTTATTTCTCTCTTGTTCCTTCACTGACTGATGATTTTCCTGAAATTGATATTATAAAGTCAGATCATCTCCTGGATTATGAATCAATTGTAAAAAGTAACGGTTTCATTAACGAATTCAACTCTTATTCGTTTGGAATCAATGTAAATAATAAAAAACTATTATATACATCCGATTGTTCAACCCTGAAACCATATAAAAGTATGCTTGCATCGACTGATGTCTTGATCATCGATGCTATGCATCCTGACTCTGATGAAATTTTAGAACTTCCAAAATTATCATCGGGAAAAATAATATTATCTCATGGTCTATCTTCCAAATTAGAAGAAAGTCTGAATTTAAATAAAAACGACAGGTTTGAAATAGCTGATGAAGAAAAAGAATATATTTTATAAAGTAACTTTTTTACTGATAATTATCATAGCTACCAGTTGCTCTACCGACAAAAGATACGAAATTGCAAAAAGTTTATATCTGCAGAGCAATTATGTCCCGGCGATCGAACATTATGATGATTTTATTAACAAAACATTAGACGGTGCTTTAGCTACTAAAGCAGAATTAGAAAAATCAGAATGCTACTATCAATTAGGATTATATGCTTATGCTAAAAAGAATTGGAAACTCGCAAATAATCTCTTTTATCTAGCCAATTCTTTGAAAGCTGATGAAAAGATGGATAATTGCTATTATGAATTAGCACAAATAGCTATGAAAGAAAATGATATCAAAACAGTTCTCGAGCATTATGATTATATTCTTACCTATCTAACTACTTCGGAATTGATACCTGAAATCCTTTATAACAGGATAAAAATCAGTGTGGATTTAGACAATAAACAAATGGCTTTTGATGATTATCATATCCTCTGGAATCAATATCCTGAAAATGAATTCACAAAAAAAGCAGAACCATTCATCGACAGGTTACTGCCTTTCTACATCGAAGAAGTTATTGCCTTGCAACATACCGGAGATTATGAAACCTCGCTTGAAATACTGATCAATCTGTCTTTGCTGCCTTCCTCTTATAAAAAGCTTTTGATCGAAGAGATCAGCAATGTCTATTTATTAATGGGTGATCGGGAAATGAATAATTTGAATTATTCTACTGGTTTGGAATTCTATCAAAGAGCAATAAATTATGATTTTAAACAGGAATCAATTATTAACAATAAATTGGAAACACTTTGCCAGGAATTCATAGCACAGGGCAATAAGCTGATTGAATCGGATCAGTTAGATGAAGCTATTAAAGTCTATGAGAAAGCTTTTTTGATCATTCCTGAATATCCTGATGCTGTCGCCGGTATTGAGAAGGTTGAAATTACAAAACAGAATTATATAACAGCACAGGAATTGATCGATCAGGCATTAATCCTGGAAAAAGAGAAGAAATTTGCTGAAGCTCTGAAATTATATAAACAATCAGCAGTTTTGAGAAATACAGATTGGATTCGGGAAAAGGTATTTCAAACACAAAATATTATCGAAGCCGAGAATAATCCCATCGAATTTGCAAAATTTATTATCCGGAACTATAAAAATGGAAAAGTTGCGGAAAGAATTTATGCTCTGGAAAATGATATGATAACTATTCACGGAGAAGAATTTGTTAGAAGTACAGGTTGGAAAGTTCTCTACTCTTTCGGTAAATACAAATATGAAGTAAGGTATGACATACTCACCCCAGAAGTTAATTATTATTTTATCTGGAGATTGGATTTAATAACCAGAGAGGTTACGCCTTTAAATAAAATTACCGAAAAAATTTTGGAAAAATAACGGATTTGATGATCATGAAAAAAATATTTTTTATTTCGCTTTTGGTTTTTATAACTGTATCAGCTTATGCAGAATTTGACATAAAAAAATTCTCCAATCCCTACAAATACAATTGGGACACGACAGAAAAGCAGCATATTTACCGGGAAAATCTGATGGAAAGACAAAAATTACTGCAGGTCTATCAATTAAAAAAACAGAACATAACTACTAATTTAATCAAATCAGCAATTGCTCCGGGTTGGGGTCATTTCTCTGCCAGAAGTTATACAAAAGGTCAAATCCTCTTGGGATTAGAACTGGCGATTTTGGGGACCAGTCTCTATTATTATGATATATCTATGGAACAATACGATAAATATAAAAAAGCAACTTATATTGAAGACATTAATCAATATTATTCAAATGCCAAAATGCCGTATATTTATTCACAGGGACTTCTCGGACTTGGTATTGTGATCTGGATCTACACGGTTTATGACACGATTGCAGTAACTGAAGAATATAATCAAAATCTCTGGCAGGAGATATTTTTTGATTTTCAACAAAAAAAGATCAGTATAACACCAACAGGTATTACTTTGAGGTTTTAAATTATGAAAAAAAGAATATTTCTGCTTATAATTCTAATAATGCTCTTGTCGTGTTCTCTCGACAGAAGCAATTTATTAGATCCAAACGGACATGACATCAATATCCCGCCTTTGGTTGAAAATTTCCAAATTGATGGTGAAGAAGTTCATAGTGGTGATTATGTTTATATAAAATCTACTGGTAAAAGTGTTGAGATGAGCTGGGATAATGATGTAACAGGAGTTGCAGGATATTATATTTACCGTTCAATGGCTTATGATGGCTTATATGTATTGGTTGGTGATGAAAACCATATTCCTTCAAATGAAAATCCGCCCAGACAAAGTTTTATAGATAATGACGAACTAATTGTCCCTGATAGCTGGTATTATTATAAAATATCCGCTTATAATGATAAAGGTCTGGAAGGATATCGTTCTAACTGGAAGTTAACCTGGGTCGTTGATTGATTGATCTTTCCAAACTTAATTCTGAACAAAAAAAAGTCGTAACTTCAACTGAAGGTCCTGTTCTCGTTCTTGCCGGAGCAGGAAGCGGGAAAACCCGTTCTGTCATTTATCGAACGGCTTATCTAATTCATGAAAAAAATGTTTCACCCTGGAACATTCTTGTTGTAACTTTTACAAACAAAGCTGCAAGAGAACTTCGCGACAGACTGGAAAATACTTTTAATATTTCGACTCATTCTCTTTGGATTGGTACATTTCACTCTGTTTGTACCCGCATCTTGAGATACGAACAGGAACATCTGCATTTTGACTCCAATTTTTCCATTTATGATGAAGTAGATCAGAAATCTGTTTTCAAGAAAATCTATAAAAAATTACAGATCGATCCCGATAAATTCCCAATCGGTCGGGTCAGGAACATCATCAGCCGTCAGAAAAATAACCTGATCTTACCGGAACTTTTTTTCAAATATAATGAACGGAATTATTATTCGGAAATAGTTGCGGAAATCTATTCAACTTACCAGAAATTTTTATTGGATAACAATGCTCTTGATTTTGATGACCTTTTGATGTACACAGCTATTCTGTTTTATGATAATCAGAAGATCAGGAAAAAGTACGAAGAAAAATTCAAATATATCATGATCGACGAATACCAGGACACTAATTATGCTCAATTCAAGATCATCAACCTGATCGCTCAAAATCATCAGAATCTTTGTGTAGTCGGTGATGACGATCAGGCAATTTACAGCTGGCGCGGAGCAAATATCAGGAATATCCTCAATTTTGAAAAAGATTATAAAAATGTTCTGACCATCAAACTTGAACTGAATTACAGGTCTCCCGAATCGATCCTGAAATTGGCTAATGATCTGATCAAACATAATGATGAAAGACATCCTAAAGAACTCCGGACAAAAATTATTTCCAAAGAAAAACCCGAATTAGCAATTTTAGAAAACGAGAATGGTGAAGCTGAATTTGTAGTAGATGAGATTTCCCGATTAAGATCGAAAAATGAAAATTTGAATGAATGTGTGATCCTGTACCGGACAAATGCTCAATCTCGAGTTTTTGAAAAATCTTTTTTTCATAGAAAGATCAAATACCAGATCGTCGGTGGAATTAACTTCTACCAAAGAAAAGAGATCAAGGATATTATCGCATACTTACGAATTTTGGTAAATCCTGCTGATTCTGAAAGTCTGTTGCGGATCATTAATTTTCCGGTGAGAGGAATTGGTAAAAAGACAATTGAAAAAATAGTTGATTATGGATTAAATAATAAGTACTCCTTTTTTGAATCGTTACAAAATTCAGGGAAAAACAATTTCCTGAATTTGTCTTCCAAAAGGAAGATTTCAGATTTTTTGTCCAAAATTAATGAATGGAGAGAAAAATCCGAATCTCTCCCTATTACTGATTTGATAAAAATGATAATCGATGATATTCATTTAATGAAAATTCACGATTTCAGTGATGATCCCAAAGATATTTCGAGGGTTGAAAATATCCGCGAATTCATTGCTGCTGCTACGGAATTTTCAGACAATTTTTCTGCTGAAACAGGGAATGAACCGTTATTGACAGATTATCTACAAAATATCTCCCTGCAGACAGACCTTGATCATGTCGATGAAAATGAAGAATCCGTAAAACTGATGACCATGCACAATGCCAAAGGTCTGGAATTCGATCATGTTTTTATTGTTGGTTTGGAAGATGGTTTACTTCCTCATTCCCGTTCCATCGAAAATGAGAAAGACCTGCAGGAAGAAAGACGGCTTTTCTATGTTGCTGTCACCAGAGCGAAAAAAACACTAATATTAAGTTATACTCGCTCCAGAAGAACATTTGATAAGATAGATTATCCGCTGCCAAGCAGATTCATTGCAGAATTAGATGAAAACCTTTATCTTAAAAAAGAGCTGCATATTGAAATTGATTTCAAATTTAATATTAGAACAGAATCCCCAATCAAACCTGTTCTGGAATCTCAAAAATATTATAAAGTTGGACAAAAAATTGCACATCAGAAATTTGGGAAAGGAGTTATCCTGAATGTAGATGGAAGAGGAAATGATGCAAAATTGACGATTTCATTTGCAAACGGACAACTTAAAAAAATTATGGGAAGTTATGTGAAAGTTCTGTGATTGGAACGGAGAAATTTATGTTAAAGTTTTATAAAAACTCATTATTCTTTGTGATCCTGATTTTTCTTTGTTCAAATCTATTTGCGACCAAATATGCAGGCGAGATTTTCCGCATGGGAGCAGGTGTAAAAAATTTCGCTCTTGGCAATTGCGGCTTAACAGACGAAAATTCATACGCTCCTGCTTACTGGAATTCCGCTTTGCTGA
>DRTC01000089.1 GCA_011372345.1 Candidatus Cloacimonadota bacterium | reverse complement strand
GTGTGTTCCCAATAGAAATGGGATTGGATATTTATCACAAAGATTTTTAGGGAAAAAAGAACTCAGGAAATTTGTGATCGAAAAAAATATTATCCCAAAGAATTTTAAAAATTTGATGAAAGACCTTGGTTGGATGTTGATTGAAAAAAAATTTATCGATTGTCCGCCCTGGCCCGATATTGGCATGCCAAAAGATAAATTTTTGAAAATTCTCAAACTGGACTGGTTAATAAAAAATAAAACTAATGAACCTGTTTCCATTATGGATTTCTATTTAGGGAAAGATAAAAATTTTGAAGAGCAAATGCTTTCCTATTCCTGGTTTGAAAGAAGTGCTCCTGATTTTATCAAATTTTTCTGGGCACATCATCGGTATTTTCTTTTTATCCCAAAAACATGAAAAATAATCACTTCACTTCTCGTTCCCAAATTCCATTTGGGAATGCAATTACGAAAAAGTTTCACTTTGATTCCATTACGAAATGAAACATGATCGAAATACAATATCTCTTACAAGTATGTCCCCAAATGAAATCTGGGAACAAGGAATTATTGGAGTGAAATAAATGAAAACTTATCTTAGAGACTTTTTAGTATATGCAATTCCATTTAGTATTTTATTTTTTATAATAAATTATTTTATTCCTTTTTTTAGATCAGAACGAAGCATTGGATCACTCATCTTTAGATCAATTATAATTGCTATCTTTTATGGCATAATAATGACATTATTAAAGTACAGAAAACAAAAAAAGAATGAAAAATAATCATCTTAACTGGATTTCCGGTATCATTCTTGGGATCATCTTTCTGATCGCCTGGATCAGGATTGTCGATTGGCAGGAATTTATCAGTTATTTCCACAAATTTGATCTGAAACTTGTTCTTTTCTTTTCCCTGTTTTATATCCTCGCTTATTTTATCAGGAGTTTACGCTGGAAAATAATCCTCGATCCAATCAATAAAATGAAAATTTCCAAAAGTTTTTCTATCTTTATGAGTGGTTTGTTCATCAATTATATAATTCCGGTGCGAGCTGGAGAAATTGCCAAATCCGTGATTTTGAAAACAAAAGAAAATGTCAGGATTTCCCAAAGTCTTCCTTCCATTTTCATCGATAAAATAACCGATCTTTTTCCCATAATTTTGATTATGGTTCTCATTCCGATCATTTCTATCAAACTGAATCTGACTTTGTACATCATTGTTTTTCTGCTTTTTTTCGTGTTTCTATTATTTTTGAGTTTTTTGTTTTTTGCAGTAAAACATAGTGAAAAAGCCATTAAAATATTGCATTTTTTCCTGAAAGTTATTCCTCATAAATACAGAGCAAAATTCGAAGATTTCTTTTCTAATTTTGTGGATGGCATGGCAATTATGAAAAATCGCAAGTTGGATTTTATCCTTATTTATTCCCTGACCATCCTGGCAGTATTTTCCGAAGCTGTTTACATATATGCAGTTTTCAGATCTTTTGGAGCAAGCATAAGTTATACTGAAATCTTGTTTGGATATACTTTGATGAACCTGACTTACATTCTGCCAACTCCACCTGCTCAAATCGGTTCAAATCAATTTATGTGGGTTTTAATTTTTTCTTTTGCTCTCGGAATCAACGAAAATCTGACTAGTGCAGCAGTAATTTTCTCCCATTTATTAACATCTATCTGGATTTTCGTGGTGGGAGGAATTTCTTTACTTGCCTTAAAAATACGATTTGGAGATTTGGTTTCCAAGCAAAAAATAATGAGTAGAGGAAATTATGAGCAGTAAGAATATAGAAATATTGGAAAATTTAGCAGAAGCAAAAGAAAAGATCTTAAATGAGATCAGTAAAGTAATTATCGGGCAGGACAGGATCATAGAAGAATTTTTGATCGCTTTGTTTGCTAATGGTCATTGTCTTCTCGAAGGTGTTCCCGGATTAGCGAAAACTTTATTAATCTCAACCATGTCTGATATTTTGAATATGAAATTCAGTCGTATTCAATTCACACCCGACCTGATGCCTTCCGATATTACGGGAACAGATATTTTAGCGGAAAGTAAAGCAGATGGAAAACGCTATTTTGAATATATTAAAGGACCTATTTTTGCCAATATTATTTTAGCAGACGAAATAAATCGAACACCTCCCAAAACCCAATCAGCGCTTCTTCAGGCAATGCAGGAATACCAGGTAACTGCTGGAAATAAGACCTTTGAACTCGATCAACCATTTCTCGTTTTTGCCACCCAGAATCCGATCGAGCAGGAAGGAACTTATCCTTTACCCGAAGCTCAATTAGATCGTTTTATGTTCAATATCTATATTGATTATCCTTCTTATGAAGAAGAGAAGGAAATTGTTACTAAAACAACAATGGATCTGCTGGGAAAAGTTAAGCCAGTTCTAAATGCTCCGGAAATAATTGAAATTCAGAAAGCGATCAGGCAAGTTCCGGTTAGTGAACATGTTCTCGATTTTGCGGTTAAACTTGCTCGTGCAACCAGACCTCATTATCCTGATTCACCTGAATTCATTAAAAAGTGGGTTACCTGGGGAGCGGGACCACGCGCTTCTCAATATCTAATTTTAGCTGCAAAAACAAGAGCTGCTCTCGATAACAGACTTTCTCCCTCCATTGACGATATTATCCAAATCGCTGAAATTGTGCTTCAGCACAGGGTTTTAGTATCCTTTGCTGCTGAAGCCGAGGGTCTTAAATCAAAAGGTGTTATCAAAAAATTATTAAAAGAATTAAAATAATTGTTGTTCTCTCTAAAAATAAAATTATACTTTCCTAAAGTTTGACAGTATTAAAATTTATTGGAGGAAGAATATGGTGCATAAAAATGTGGTTGTCTTTAGCACACCAACCTGTTCCTGGTGCAGAAAATTAAAAACTTATCTTAAGCAAAACAAAATTCGATTTAAAGATGTTGATGTATCGAGAGATATGAAAGCAGCTCAGGATATGGTGAGAAAAACAGGACAGCAAGGTGTTCCCCAAATGTGGATAAATAATTATCCGATTGTCGGTTTTGATAAATCCAAAATCGATAGATTACTTAATACAAAATAGGAGTAAATAAATGGAAAAAAAGATTGAGAAGTATGTAGAACTGAGCACAGCTTTATACGAGCTTTGTTCAAGAAAAGAGATGATCCAAAGACAATGTATGAAAATAGGAAGAATGGAATGCAATCTGTTAAATTACCTCGACAAATTAAAAAAACCTGTTTGTATGAATGATCTTTCTAAAGAAATGAAAGTCTCTCACAGCAGGATAACTCGTATTATCGATACTTTAGTGAAGAAAAAACTCGTGAAAAGATTTCCTTCCAAAAGAGATAGAAGAAGCTGGCTTGCTGAAATCTCTGAAAAAGGAAAGGAATTATCACGAAAAACATTAGACAATTTTGTTGAAATTCAGAAATCTCTGATAACAAAATTACCGGAAGATAAAGTTAATGAAATTTGTGATAATATCCATGAATATCTAAAAGCTTATAACCTGGTTTTAGATGAAAAACTTGCCAGCCTATGAAAAACATCACCAAAGCTAACTGGCTTGATGGAATGGTTTTCGATGTTGAATTGAACGGACATCATTTCCTTATAGATGCGGATGATAAAGTTGGCGGAACCGATAAAGGACCAAGACCAAAAGGTTTGGTATTGAGCGGATTAGCCGGTTGCACAGGAATGGATGTCGTTTCCATCCTGAAAAAAATGAAAATCGAAAATTATAAATTAGAAGTGAGTGTCGATGCCGAACTTACGGACGAACATCCAAAAATCTACGATAAAATCAATATCTATTTTATTTTTTCGGGTGAAAATCTTCCCATCTCCAAATTGAAAAGAGCAGTCGAACTTTCGGAAACAAGATATTGTGGTGTCTCGGAAATGCTCAGAAAAACTTCTGATATAAAAACTAAAATTTTATTGAACGGAGAAGAAATATAATGAAAAAAACCTTATTTGCGATCTTACTCTTAACTATCATTTTTTCATCTGCTTGTTCCAGTGAAAAAGTTAATATTAAAGAGCAAGATGATAATATCTGGCTAACGAATTTAGAAAAAGCCCAGGAAAAAGCTAAAGCAATGGATGTTCCGATTTTAGTGAATTTCACCGGTTCGGATTGGTGCCAATGGTGTTTTAAAATCCGAGACGAAATTTTCTCAAAAGAAGAATTTTTAAATTATGCTAAGGATAATTTAGTTTTACTAAAACTTGATTTTCCCAGGAATATTCCTCAATCTGAGGTTGTTAAAAATTATAATCGAACATTAATGGAAAAATACAAGATACGGGGATTTCCTACTATTTTGGTTTTAGATGCAGAAGGAGAAGTTCTTTCCCAAGCCGGTTATCAGCCGGGTGGTCCTGCTGCTTTTATCAAAACCATCGAAGAATCGATCTCCTTTGTCAAAGATCACAAAAACGATACTTATACTGATAATGCCGGTTTAGAGTGGTTCCTGCTTTTAGAAAAAGCAAAAGAAATTGCACAAAAAGATGGAAAACCGATATTAGTCAACTTTACTGGTTCAGATTGGTGTACCTGGTGTTTTAAAATTCGAGATGAGATCTTTTCCAAAAAAGAATTTATTGAGTATGCAAAGAAAAATCTCGTCCTGCTGCGTTTTGATTTTCCCAGAACAAAAGAACAATCCGCAGGTTTGAAAGCTTACAACCAGCAGATAGCGGAAAAATTCGGAATAAAAGGTCTGCCAACTATTTTACTCCTCGATAAAGAAGGTTCTCAAATCGCTCAACTGGGATATCAGGAAGGCGGACCGACTAAATATATCGAGACAATCAAAGAAAATCTTAACAAAATTCGTTAATTTAAACTTTCTGCTATCGTTCCCAATCCCCCGATTGGGAACGAATATTTCTTAAAACTCCAATATAGAAAAATGAACTATAGATTATTAATTGCTCTTTTAATCATTATTTTTTCGCTAAATATTATTATTGCTGAAAACGATTCCCCAACCGGTAGCTGGCAAACTGTCGATGATAAAACCGGAAGAGTAAAATCATTTGTCGAGATCCGAGAAGAAAATGGAAAACTTTTTGGAAAGATCACCAAACTTTTCCGTTTACCTGACGAAAATCCGGAACCGGTTTGTGATAAATGCAAAGGCGAGAAGAAAGATAAACCTGTACTGGGAATGACAATTCTCTGGGATTTATCGAGAAATAAAGAGATTTGGTCAGGTGGGAAAATCCTCGATCCTGAAAATGGAAAGACTTACAAATGCAAAATAAAAGTGATCGATAATGGAAATAAATTAGAAGTCAGAGGTTTTATCGGATTTTCTTTGTTAGGAAGAACGCAATATTGGGAAAGGATTGAATAGTTTAAAACTTGCCAAATTTCAAAAATTTGGCAAGTTTTATTTTTTCTCCCAAATGATCTCTCCGTCTTTAATAACAATCTCCACATTATTCGAGCCAAAATGATAAGGTAAATATTTATAAGTAGGCATATCCATTATTAGAATATCAGCCTTTTTCCCAACTTCGAGACTTCCAGTTTTGTCACCCATTTCTAATGAATAAGCAGCATTTATCGTAGCTGCTGTAATCGCTTCCGCAACTGTCATTTTCATTTGCAGACAGGCTAAAGTTATGATAAATTGCATACTGTCACAATTGCAGCTTCCGGGATTAAAATCCGTTGCCAGAGCAACAGGTAAACCTGAATCGATCATAGCTCTTGCTCGAGCATAATTTTTCATTCCCAAACTGAATATTGTACCCGGCAAAAGTGTTGCGATAACTCCCGCATCTCGCATCGCTTTTATTCCCTCATCTGAAGTTGCTCCGAGATGATCTGCTGAAACAGCTCCAACTTCTGCTGCTAATTCTGCTCCCCCAATCGGTTCAATCTCATCCGCATGCATCCTGATCTTGAATCCAAGTTTTCTCGCATGAGTAAGAATTTCCCGTGACTGCTCGATCGAGTAAACATGTTTTTCCGTGAAAATATCGCAATATTCTGCCAGTTTCTGTCGTCTGACTTCCGACATCATTTCCTTTTTTAAAATTCTGATGTATTCTGCTCGATTATCATTGTATTCGGTTGGAAATTCATGAGCTCCTAGAAAAGTTGGAATGATATCGATAGGAAATTCTTCATTCAATCTCCTGATCACTTTCAACATCTTGATCTCACTCTCGGTTGAAAGCCCATAACCGCTTTTTGCTTCGATAGTTGTCGTTCCATTTGCGATAATTCTCTGAATTCTTTTTTTAGACAATTCGAACAGTTCATCTTCCGAGGTTTCTCTCACCGCTTGAATACTCGAACGAATTCCTCCTCCACTTTGAGATATTTCCACATACGATTTTCCTTTGATCCGCATCTCAAATTCATTTTCCCGTGTATGAACAAAAACCGGGTGTGTATGTGGATCCACAAAACCCGGCATCACAACTTTATTGGAAGCATCAATTTTTTGATCGGAATTATATTTTTCGAAGATATTGGAAGTTTCTTCGACAGCAATGATTTTACTATCTTTAATTGCAATTGCTCCATTCTCAATGATCGAAACTTCATCCATTTCTTTTCCAGTTCTTGGTTGCTTTTTACCTTTTAAAGTCAATAGTTCGTTGGCGTTATAAATAATCATATCTGTGTTCATATTTTCCTCTTTTATTTTTTTTTGATAGAATAAAATTGAAGTTAATTTGAGCAAGGTTTATTTCTGGAATTTGTAATTTTGATTTTATTTGAAATTAGCAATTCGATTTAGAAAATCTTTTCAGTATTATCGGTGCGTTCTGTGTTTTTCAGAGTTCAATAAAAAGAAAAAGAGTATTCAATGAAGGCGGTGACCTACTCTTCCACACCGTTGCCAGTGCAGTACCATTGGCGCAGGAGAGCTTAACTTCTGTGTTCGGGATGGGAACAGGTGTAACCTCTCCGCAATAACCACCTTCACTAAATACTCTTTTCAAAAATTAGAAATTAGAAATTTCAATTCTTAATTCTTAATTAAAAGATCGTGTGTGATAGAGAAAAATAAAAAATAAGGCAATCGACATATTAGTATCACTCGGCTGAACACATTGCTGTGCTTACACCTGTGACCTATCAAAGTT
>DRTC01000088.1 GCA_011372345.1 Candidatus Cloacimonadota bacterium | reverse complement strand
TTATTACCCCATAATTTCAGTCTAAAAAATATTTAATACATAGTGCTTGAACGAAAACCACCGGAATTACTGAAACTTGAATTAAGTTTGCTTTAGCTGACTTGATTTAAGTTTTCTAATCCGCTGATGCCAGTCAACTTAACTCAAGACTTCGTCTTAAGTCAAGTTTCCTTTTTGCGAGAACATCGAATTTTCGTTCAGTCACTACATAAAAGAATATTTGCATAATAATAACCAGTGGTTATATTATTCGATAAAAAATTCAGGGTCAAACTTGAACTAATCGGAGGAGTTTCATGCAATATGATGTTGCTATAATTGGAGCAGGTCCAGCAGGATTAAGTGCTGCGATTTATGCTGCCCGCGGCGGTTTACATACAGTTGTTTTTGAGAGAGGTTTAGTTGGCGGACAAATTGTTCTGACAGCAGATGTTGAAAATTATCCCGGATTTGAAGAAAACATGAGCGGTTTTGATATTATTGACAAAATGAAGAAACAGGCTGATAAATTCAAAGCTGAATTCAAAGATGAAGAAGTAGTTTCAATCACTTTTGATGAGTATGACAAGATCATTAAAACAAATCAGCAGGAATATAAGTTTAAGACAATTATTATTGCAACTGGAGCTAATCCTAAAAAGTTAGAAGTGCCTGGAGAAGAAAGATTGACCGGAAGAGGAGTTTCTTATTGTGCAACCTGCGATGGAGCTTTATACCGTGATAAAGTTGTTGCTGTAGTTGGCGGAGGAGATTCAGCCGTCGAGGAAGCGATTTTCCTGACCAGATTCGCTAAAAAAGTCTATCTTATTCACCGGCGTGATCAATTGCGAGCAGTAAAAATTGTTCAGGAAAGAGCATTTAAAAACGAAAAAATAGAGTTTGTCCTGGACTCTGTTGTTCGAGAAATTAAAGGAAAAACTTTTGTTGAAGATTTAGTTTTATATAACAAAAAAACAAAAAAGACAAGCGAGTTAAAAGTTGATGGAGTTTTTATTTATGTAGGGATCAATCCCAACAACCAGCTGATTGCATCAAAAGTGAAATTGGATGAACAGGGCTTTATTGTTGCGGATGAGACTATGCATACAAATTTTCCGGGAGTTTATGCTGCCGGTGATATTGTACATAAAGTTCTCAGGCAAGTTGTAACAGCAGCTTCTGATGGAGCGATAGCAGCTTTTTCAGCAGAAAAATGGATCGAGATGTACTACAAAGTCGTTCGTCATGTAGTTGATTAATTTTTTCAATAATTAAATTATCTTTATTGATTCTTCCTCTATTTATAACTTGCCAACAGGCAGCTGCCGGTTGGCAAGTTATAAAAAATCCTAAATCTTATCGTATTTTTTTATTTCTTCTCCTTCCACATAAAGGTATTTCGGTTCTTCAGGTGAGCCGTTTTTCTTGATCTTATCACTATCATTATCCTCAACCATTCTCCATAATTCCCAGGATTCTCCTGCGCCATCGATACAAAATGTGACCTTTTTATTAATAAAATCATCGACAATGAACTGAATCGAGCTTAAGGGCTCTGCTTTAGTAACCGGAACACTGAATTTTTTCCTGTCATAAACATACTTTTTGCTCATTCTTCCTCCCATCTTTTTCGAAATTTATAAACCTTATAACTCTCTACATCATCTATCCAGAAAGTTATATCTGATTTTTTAGGTATGGAAATCACTACCCGGCCAAAAAGGGCAGAATTCTTAAAATATCCTGTTGTGAGTTCAATCTGCGACCACTCTTTACCTGGTTTGATTTTTCTAGCAAACCTGTTAACTCTTTTCCCGGTAATATCAAAGGCAAGAAATAACAAAGTTACTGAAGCATTAGATGATTTATCAGCGCGGACAAAACAGCGGGAATAATAGATTTCTTCCGGATGAATATTTATCGCATCCGAAAAAATGTTGATCTTCTGATTGGGATTTTTTATCATCAAACATCTTTCTCCGCCATGATTGATCCCATTTTCCCAGAAAATCAGATTTTCAGGTTTATTCACGATCAGCCATTTATCCGGAGTTTTTTCATATTTGTAATTGCCTTCTTCAAAACCGGAATTAGGAATTTTATTCTCTTTGCCGATAATGTCATTTTCAGAGAACTGGGAAAGAGTCTGAAAAAAACAACCGTTTACCAAAATTAAAAACAAATATAGATATTTTTTCATTAGTTCGATTATCTATTCCTCCTGCATTTGACAAGATTTGAGTTCTGCATAACTGGGTATTTTTGAAGGATTATCAAAAATGAACTGTCATTACGAGTTCTCTCTTGCTGGCATCGACCGAAGTAATCTCTTTCTTATCACAAAGTTAGAGTTGGAGATTGCTTCGCAGGAATTCCTTTGCAAGACTCCTCGCAATGACAATTTTAATTGTTGCAGAATCCATTGACTAGATTGCATAGGAGTTGGAGTCCTCATTCAAAGATACTTCTCTCTTTCAGATATTTCAGGATGATGCCAACGGAAATAACATTGATAAGCAAATTAGAACCGCCATAACTGATAAAAGGTAAAGGAATTCCGGTTGTCGGAACTATACCGATGTTCATCCCGATATTAACAAAGACCTGGAAGGTCAGATAGGATAAAATTCCCATTCCGGCATACTTCATTCCCGGTCTTTTCAATTTATTTATCCCTTTCATCATTCTCATCAGGAACACAAAAAATAAAACTAAAATAATCAGGCAACCAAAAAAACCAAATTCTTCACCAATTACGGAAAAAATGAAGTCTGTATGGTGTTCAGGAAGGAAATTCAGGTTCTTTTGCGTTCCCATTAAAAAGCCTTTTCCAAAGATATTTCCCGAACCGATCGCTATTTTTGACTGGATGATCTGATAACCTGCTCCAAGGGGATCACGCATGGGATCGATAAATGACAATATCCTGTTTTGCTGATATGTTTTCAGACCATTCCAGATAACAGGAGTTATGAAAAATATAAAAGCATTCAAAACTCCGGCAAAGCCAATAGCAACAAGAGATAAACGAGTTTTATAAAGTAAAAACAATAATATTAAAATATAAATTAAAAATACTGGCAAAGAGAATGAAGTGATAATGCTCAAGACCGGACTGATGATCAAAATTAGAAAGAAAACAGGTAAACCGGAAAACAATAACATCGCGAATAAACTGATCATCAAGGTCAGGGCTGTTCCCAGATCAGGTTCGAGAAGAATGAGGATCACGGGTAGGAGAACGACTGCAAAAGAACGAAGCAATATCTGCCATTCTGTGATATATGGTTTGGAGATAAGTTTAGCCACAAACAGGATCGTAACAAGTTTTGCCAGTTCCGAAGGCTGGAAATTAACCGGTCCCAGAAATATCCAGCGGTGCGAACCTTTAATTTCGGGTAGGAATAAAACGAGGATAAGAAAAATTATGGTAATAATATAAACAGGAATGATCATAAGATCAATTACAGGCATGGGAAGTTTCAATAAAACAAAGAGAAACAATAATGATATAAAAACCCAGATG
>DRTC01000087.1 GCA_011372345.1 Candidatus Cloacimonadota bacterium | reverse complement strand
ATGTTTTTCTCGTTCTTTTTTGATGATGCTTTCCGGTGCTTTCTCTAAAAACTTGTCATTAAGTAATTTACTGTTTATCTTCTGAAGTTCTTTCTCAAGTTTTTCTGATTGTTTTTTTAGTTTCTCTATTTCATCATTGATATCGATCAAACCTTCAAGAGGAAGATATATTTCTATATTTTGAACAACTGCGGCAATCGAAGATTTTGGTTTTTTCAGATCGATTTCAATTTCTGTTTTTTGAACTTTTGCTAATTTCTGCAAATAATTCTGATAATTTTCCAACAACTCTTTTTGGGAATTTTCAGCAACTTTGATCAGGATATCGATTTCCAATCCAGGAGCAAGATTAACCTGTTTTCGCAGATTCCTGATAGCAGTGATCGAATCCTGGATCAAGGACATTTCATTATTGATATTATCATCAATGAGATTTTTATCTGCTTTTGGAAAGGCAGCAATAATTACAGATTCTTCCTCAATAAAAAAATGATCCTTGATGATCTGCCAGATTTCTTCGCAAATAAACGGCATGATCGGTTGCAGCATTCTCATCGAATTTTGCAGAATATCCAGCAGAATGTATTTTGCAGTTAATTGTGCTTCTTTATCAGCATCATTATAAATTCGATCTTTGGAAAGTTCCAGGTACCAACTGCAAAATTCTTTCCAGACAAAATCCATCAAAATACGAGCAGCATCATTAAAACGCAGATTCTCATAACTCTCTTCTACTTTGGAGATAACTTGATTCAACCTGCTGTAAATCCATTTATCGGAAAGTTCCAATTTCAGTTCTTTTTTATTGGGAAGACCCTCGATCTTTTCGATGTTCATCATCATAAAACGAAAGGCATTCCAGATCTTGTTAGCGAAATTCCTACCGGATTCGAGATAACTTTCGGAATAATAACTGTCAGCACCTTTGGGCGTGTTGAAGATCATTCCGAAACGAAGAGCATCGGCTCCAACTTCATCGATGATGTCGATTGGATCGGGAGAATTTCCCAGCGATTTACTCATTCTTCTGCCAACCTCATCGAGAACCATTCCATGCAGCAGAACTGTATCAAACGGGATTTTATCCATAAATTCGAGAGTTGACATGATCATGCGAGCGACCCAGAGATAGATAATTCCGGGAGCAGTTACGAGCATATTTGTGGGAAGGAAATATTCCAGTTCTTCGGTTTTTTCGGGCCATCCAAAAACTGAAAAGGGCCATAACCAGCTCGAAAACCAGGTATCGAGTACATCTTCATCTTGTTTAAAATTCATCGAATTGCATTTTGGACATTTTTCCGGTTGTTCTTTAGCAACGATCATTTCTCCGCAATCCTGACAATAATAAACAGGAATTCTGTGTCCCCACCAGATCTGCCGCGAAATACACCAATCGCGAATATTTTCCATCCAATGCAGATAAACTTTTATCCATCTTCTTGGATTCAGTTTTACTTCACCTGATTTTACAACTTCTATCGCTCTTTTTGCCAGCGGTTCCATTCTAACGAACCATTGTTCGGAAAGATATGGTTCGATCGCAGTTTCGCAGCGATAACAATGACCAACAGTGTGTTTATGATGTTCAATATCTTCTAATAAATTTAGTTCTTTCAGTTTCTCGATCACTTTCTCCCTGCATTCAAAACGATTCAAACCAGCAAAATCTTCTCCAGCATTCTCATTCATAATTCCGTGTTCGTTCATAACCAGAATTTGTTCAAGATCATGTCGTTCACCGATATCAAAATCATTGGGATCATGAGCAGGAGTAACTTTCACACAACCGCTTCCGAATTCTTTATCAACATATTCATCAGCAATAACTGGAATTTCGCGGTTCACCAATGGAAGGATCAAAGTTTTTCCAATTAAATCCTTGTATCTTTCATCGTCAGGATGGACAGCAACAGCAGTATCTCCAAGCATGGTTTCAGGACGAGTAGTGGCAACTGTAACAAATCCTTTTCCATCTTTAAAAGGATATTTGATATGCCAGAGATGTCCGTCGGTATCTTCGTGATCCACTTCATCGTTTGCCAGAGCAGTAACACAGCGGGGACACCAATTGATGATCCTTTTTCCCTTGTAGATAAGACCTTTTTCATAAAGTCGGATAAAAACTTCTTTCACTGCATTGGAAAGTTGTTCATCCATCGTGAAGCGTTCTTTTGTCCAATCACAGGAACAACCGAGTTTTTTCAGTTGCTCGATGATCTTGCCGCCTTTTTCGTTCTTCCATTTCCAGATGCGTTTTACGAGTTCTTCCCGACCAATATCGTGTCTGGTTTTTCCTTCTTTCTTCAGTTCTCTTTCAACTACATTCTGTGTAGCAATTCCAGCATGATCGACTCCGGGAACCCAAAGCGCCGGAATTCCGGTCATTCTTTTATAGCGGATCATGACATCTTGAAGAGTATTATTCAGAACATGTCCCATGTGCAGGATTCCGGTTACATTTGGAGGTGGAATGAGAATGGTAAAAGGTTTTTTGGTTTTATCTATTTTGGGTGTGAAATAACCTTTTTCAATCCAATGCTTGTACCATTTTTTTTCGATCTTTTGTGGTTCGTAGTTTTTGTTTATTTTCATTTTATACCCTTTTTTGCCACTGACTTTCACTGACTGAACACTGACTTTTTTTAAAAATAAAAAGACTATGTTTGTCAGTGTAGGTCAGTGGCTAATAAATTCTTCTTTTAAAATCTAATTCATTTCCAAAATTTACGACTAATCCAACTCTAATTCCTGTTGCTTTCAAGTAATTTATTAATTGTGCTTCATGCTGTGGAATGAGGTTAGTTACTGCTTTTACTTCGATTATTATTTTATCTTCAACTATTATATCTGCTCTAAAAATTCCAATTATTTTTTCTTTATATTTAACTTTTAATTCCTTTTCGTATTCTACTTGAAATCCAATTTCTTTCAATTCAATAATTAATGCTTTCACATAAATAGATTCGAGAAATCCTGATCCCAATTCATCATAAACTTTATAAAAACATTTTATAATTTTTTCCGTTATATCCGAATATAAATATTTTTTACTCACTATCACACTCCTTTTTTGCCACTGACTTTCACTGACTGAACACTGACTTTTTTTTAAAACAAAAAGACTATGTTTGTTAGTGTTTTTCAATTTTTGTCTGTGTTTATCAGTGTAGGTCAGTGGCTAATAAATTCTTCTTTTAAATCTAATTCATTTCCAATATATCCGAATATAAATATTTTTTGTTCACTATAACACTCCTTTTTTGCCACTGATTTGCACTGACTGAACACTGACTTTTTATTTTATCAGTTAAATATCAGTGGCTTTTTATAGATTTTTCTTTTTTGTCTGTGCTAATCAGTGTAAGTCTGTGGCTATTTTCCTCGCTTCTTCGATATAGAATCGATGAGCGGCAAAAGCAATATGCGGAAGTTCATCGAAAGAAACGAATTTAGCATCAGCAGCATCGTCTCCGGCTTGTAATTTTCCTCCTACAATTTTCATTAAAAAACCGAAAGAGATTATTCTCTCATAAATTGGTGAATGACCGTGATAATATCCGATGAATTTCTCGATTTCACCGATTAAACCTGTTTCTTCTTTCATCTCTTCGATTGCAGTTTGTTCCGGAGATTGATTTATCTCGATGTAACCGCTTGGTAAAGCCCATTGACCTGCTTTTGGTTCTATGCTTCTTTTGATGATCACAATTTCATTTTTCTCATTTAATATTACACAGGCAGCCGCT
>DRTC01000086.1 GCA_011372345.1 Candidatus Cloacimonadota bacterium | reverse complement strand
GATAGACCTCTCCAGAAGAGGAGAAACTCTAACGGAAAAAGAATTTATCAAACTTTATAATTTAATCGAGAATTTGTTGTAACAAGTTTGGCAAATCTGCTCAGAATGCTACAACTTGCGGGCGTTTCTTTAACTTCACTCAGCAATTTGTCAACATCTATTTTCCCTGGATATTTCACATCTTTGCTTACGATTAATTTTCTGATGATTTTGTCATCAAATTCAGGATGAAATTGCACTCCCCAGATATTGTCTTTCAATCGGAAAGCCTGATACGGCTCCTGATCTGAAGAAGCTAAAACAACTGCATTTTCTGGCAATCTGATAACAGATTGGACATGAGAAACCTGAACCAGAATTTTCGGATAATATTTTTGCAGAAGCGGATCTTGTTTTGCTTCTTTCCTGAAACGAATTGTTTTTGTTCCTACCTCGATTCCATTCGGATTGTCGGCTATTTTCCCACCAAAAGCATGAGCCAGAAGTTGGTGACCAAAACAAATTCCCAGCATCGGAACATTTTTTGAGTCTTGCAAACAAAGCCAATCACAAGCTTTTTTCAACCAGACGATATTTTCATTAATCATTTTAGCAGAACCGGAAATTACAATTCCTGCCAGATCGATATCTATGGGAAGAACATCTCCAGAATCAAGATCAAGAGAAATAAACTGCGATTTTGCTAATCTCATCTTTTCCGCCAAAAGAACATCATAATCAGCAGAGATTTCAGGTCGAATGTGACCGGTAATTAAAAAAGCAATTTTACTCATTTTTTCGGGTTCGATCCTTGTGAAACCGTAGATTTATCAAATCCCCTGAATATTTACTCTGTTTTTTATTTCCCAGGGTTTGTTCAAAAAATATTTCAGAACGTATTTTTGTTTGCCTTCAATCTTATCAGGAATTTTTTGATCATAGGCAAATAAAACAAGATATTTTTCGAAAATTAAATCTGTTTCCACGGCTGTTTCAGTCAAAATTTGCACGCCGGACTTTATGATTTTCTCGTCGGTAAATTCCATTAAATTCGTGTTGCAAATCAAATGTGTGATGCGCAACTTAGCTGCAGTTTCCAGATTATTTTTCATGGTAATAATTTCTGTTTTATTGGAAGTGAAAGGCCGCTTCGTATTAACTACGAAGTGCATTTCATAGCCCCGTTCTTTAATTTTTTGCACATAACGTGCCAGAGTGCGGCAACCGGCAGGATCACCACCGACGTCCAAAATCACGACGTATTCCGTATTTTCCACTGCTCCCATAATGCGGGGAGAAAGCATTGGTAAATCTGCGTGCATGAATTCTCCTTCCGGGGCAATAACATCAATTCCGTCTTTCCGGAATTGTTCTCGCACGTCCCTACTGCGAAAATAGGGATTTACTACATCTAAATCTACTAAAGCGACTTTTTTATTTTGCAATTGGTATTCTTTCGCTAAATTAATGGAATATTCACTTTTCCCGCTTCCGTATGCTCCTATTACTACTATCAGTTTATTGTGCATCATTTCCTCTTAACTTAATATATTTTAGCTACAAGGTTAGTAAAATTAAAGCATAATTAAATTACTAAAACCTTGATAATTTTTATTTGTT
>DRTC01000085.1 GCA_011372345.1 Candidatus Cloacimonadota bacterium | reverse complement strand
GTCATTAAACGGTGTCGCTTCAACTGGGCGAAATTGCTGGCACTGATGGTCAGTTCAAACATCAATTTTCCGTTGAATTCAAACTCGCGGGGAAGTGTATCGAATTCAGATATATATCTCAAAGTTTCTTTGAAGAATTCTTTCGCATGTTCCTTGTTTTCTATAACCTTTGCTGCGACTTCAAATGATTCTTCGTAAGACAAAGTTGAATTATGGTGGATAAGAGCGATGAGAACATCCATATCGATCGAGTTTTCGGGCAGAAGTTTTGCGTCTCCCAGTTCGATAACATTCTTGCTTACTTTTTCTTCTCCAAATTTGTTTATCTCTTCTGCAACTATCTCTTTCAAGTATTTCTTTGAAAGCCTGAAATGATCGTCTTTAAGATCAGTTTTAAATGCTTTTTTGAATTCTTCAGGATCGGATAGAATGATCAAAGAGGGAGCAACAACTTTTACCGCATCGAACAGTTTTTGAGATAAATCCCTGATTTCAGCAAGTTCAGAATGCCGCATGATCCTGATCGCATGTTCGAGAGTTCTGGCATTAAAAGATAAACCAAGTTGAGCTTGTGTTGCCAGGCTTAAAGCATATCTTGCATCTTCTTTTGCCCAGCCCTCGAGCGTGTTTTTAGCTCGATTCATTTTGTTGGAAGTTCCTTTACCGGAAGCTGTGTCTGCTTTTTCTGCCAGTTCGGAATTACTTTCAAATTGGTATTGGATCAATTTCTCAAGATTGTTCAAATAAAACTTATTCTGGAAATTTACCAGTTCCAGAAAAGATTCTCTATCTTTCCTGTCATATTCCTTTGGAGTAACAAAATCTCCCTTTAAGGTGATATATCTTTGCGATTTTTCAGTGTAAGCAGCACCGATCCGTCTGGCTTCCAGTTCCTCGAGTGCTAACCGGGAAATACCTAAAATATCAAAATTGAAATAAGCATGTTCCGCCACGGAATGATGGCTCATCCCGAACACGATCGCCTGATTTGATCTTCTCGCTTTTTTAACTTGTTTAAGAGCTTCTTCCCGTAATTCATTCACATCCCTCGGATCGCGGCTGATACGGGCATAAGCAGCGGAAATCGTTTCCGGAGTCGCTGTATTCTGATCCGGAAGCTGCTCGATCAAAGATTTATCTATGTTGTATCCTGCTAATGTTACTTTCATTTTTGTTCCTGTATCACCATTGTCCCAATGGTCTAAACAATTTCCCATCAAGACGATGGGATTACAACGAAAAAAATTAACTCAAGATTTCATCATAAATCAAGTTTATCAATCGTTTCTCCGGTTGGAATTCCATCTTCATTCCAACCTCGAATCTGATAATATTTATTCAGCATTTCGTCCAGTTGAACAACTCTGTTTCTGGATGATCCTTCATCAAATTCTTCTGTCAGAAATCTTCTGGGAAGAAGATCGTCTTTTCTCTTAAATCCATTTTCGGAATTGAATTTCCGTTCCAGAGTATAAATCCTCTTCCCTATCTTGATCAGATCATCATCTGTATAATTCTCTCCGGTTACATAGTTAAGTATTTCGGAAAAGGTCGAGACACCTACTGCAAATTGCAGGAATCTACATAAGATCAGTGAATCAACTGCTGCAGAAATATCCTGAAGAAGAGCAACAAGTTCAGGTTTACCTGCGATTGAATATCTATCCATAAAAACCGGATGTCCAAGAATTTCCGGTCCAATTAGGTATGCTCGCATGTGACAACCACCACGATTGGAAGTTGCATAAGCCAGAGCCTGACCTTGTGCTCCGCGAGGATCATAAGCAGGAATTTCCAGACCTTTGACCTGCATCGATAATTCCGGTTTTCCATATTTTTCCGAAAGTCTTTTTGAACCTGAACCAAGATCTTTACCAATTCCTCTTTTAAAGGCAATATCATTAACCAATTGAACTAATCTTGCGGAATCTCCCCATTCTAAAGCTTCCGGAAAAACTCCTTTTTCAGATAATTCCATAGCACAACCGATCGTGCTTCCGGTCGAGATCGTATCCAATCCGAGTTCATTGCAGGCATAATTCGCTTCCGTGATCTTCTGCAGATCGTTGACTCCGAGATGCGCTCCAAAAGCCCAGACACTTTCATATTCAGGTCCTTCACCTTCTTTATTGGTGGTTTTTGTATTTCTGCCACAGGCAATGGGACAGCGGAAGCAGGCGCTTCTGTTTTGGAGAATCGTTTCTGCGATTTTTTCACCACTTATTCCTTCCGCATCATTGAAAATTCCCTGCTGGAAATTCTGGGTGGGGAACATTCCGTGAGCATTGATGATGTTTACTAATACCGAAGTTCCAAGTAATTGCAGAGATTTTCCGGTAACCGGATTTTTATCGACCAATCTATCCAGTCTGGAATTTAACTCTTTCAATTTATCAGGATGTTTGATGGAAACAGGAATCTTTCCATAAACTGCGATCGCTTTCAGATTTTTAGAACCCATCACAGCTCCGAGTCCACCTCTGCCGGCAGTTCTGTCTTTATCATTCATGATCGAAGCAAGCAGAACCTGGTTTTCTCCAGCCGGTCCGATACTGGCAACTGATGCCTTATCCGATGTTTCCTGAAGGATCTGCTCTTTCGTTTCGTGAGTATTCTTTCCCCATAGATGTTTCGCATCCCTGATCTCGAAGTCATTTTCAGTAACATAAATGTAAACAGGTTTTTCCGCTTTTCCTGAGAAAATGATCCCGTCGAATCCGGTTCTTTTCAGGATCGCTCCGAAAACTCCACCCGAACTGGAATCAAAGATCGTGTTCGTAAGCGGAGATTTGGAAATAACCTGGAAACGACCGGATGTCATGACTGTTCCTGTTAGAGGACCAGTCATGAATATCAAAGCATTTTCCGGAGATAATGGATCGATATCAGAAGAACACATTTCGGAATAAAGTTTGACTCCTAAACCTCTCCCGCCGAGATATTTTTTCCTTACGGAATCATCGATTTCGATAATTTCTTTTTTCCCGGAACTCAAATCTAT
>DRTC01000084.1 GCA_011372345.1 Candidatus Cloacimonadota bacterium | reverse complement strand
TGAAATTTTGCCCGAAATTTGGAAACTGATGAATCAGTTATTGACCTCTATCTTCTTATTAACCACCAACTTAAGTTGGTGGTTAATGAAACAGGAAAAAGTATTAACCGTTTTAACGGTTTCCAATTTTATTGAATTTGACCTTTTTAGAGTGGACTCATTAATTCTTTCATAAAAAAATCGGAGATTTATGATGAAGTTCGGAAATCCATATATATTATTTTTGCTGTTATTGATTCCAATATTTCTAATTTATATCGGAATCGCCAACCATCGCCGCAAAAAGAATTTTGAGAAATTTGCGGAAAGCAGGTTTTATGATTTTTTTATGCAGGAATTTTCTGTATTTCATTGGTCTTTGAAAAACATAATTTTCGTAGGAGCGATCTTCTTTATGATATTCGCTGCTGCTCGACCTCGCTGGAATAAGGAAGTTCAGATCCTGAAAAAAGAAGGGATCGATATTGTTGTCTGCATCGATGTTTCCAAAAGTATGGATGCCCAGGATATCAAACCAAGCCGAATTGAGAGAGCAAAAGACCAGATTTCGCTTTTCATCGATCAATTGAAAGGAGATAGAATTGCCATCGTTGCTTTTGCCGGCAGGAGTTTCGTGCAATGTCCGCTCACAGATGATTATGGAGCAGCGAAATTATTCCTGAATTTGCTCGATACTGAAACTGTTCCATCTTACGGAACAGATATCGGCGGAGCTATTCAAATGGCGATGAGTCTGTTTGGAGAAGCAGAAAAACATAAAGTTATCATTGTTGCAAGTGATGGTGAAGATCTTGAAAAACAGGCAATCAAAATAACGGAAGAAGCAGCAAAAATAGGTGCGATAATTTACACTCTCGGTATCGGTTCTCCGGAAGGAAGCACGATTCCCATCAAAGAAGAATCCGGAAATATCGTTTATGCAAAGGATGAAAAAGGTAATATCGTATTTTCCAAACTTGATATTAACACGCTTTCGCAAATTGCTAAAATCGGAAATGGCAGATTTTTCCCGATCACACCGCAACAGTCGGAAATTTTCGAAATTATGAAAAACATAAATTCTATCGAAAAGAAGAAATTCGATTCCAAAGAATTTGTGCGTTATAAAGAGCAGTATAAATATTTTGTGATCATTGCTTTGATCTTGCTGATAATCGAATCATTGATCATTTATAAGAAAAAAACAAAATTCAAAAGAGTGATTTAAAGAAACCTTCCGAATGGTTTCAAACAGAGAATTTCTTCTTGCTCGACCTTCGGAATGGTTGAAATAATTGAATCAGTTGAAATGGGAGATCTTCGGAATTGTTTGATGAACGAGTTCAACTTAAGTCAAGATCGACTGAAGCCGACTTAACTCAAGTTTTATAGTAGCACAGAATTGCATTCTGTGAAATTCACATTTTACAAAAATGTGCTGCAAATGAGGAATAAATGAAAATAATTCTAATAATATTAATCGGATTCCTTTCCATAAACATCTTTGCAGAAATCCTTACTTACGATAAAGTGCTGAAAAATCTGAAAGGAACGAAATTCTATAAAAAAGAAGAATTCGATCAGGCAAAAGAAGAATTCAACGAAAATGCTATCAAGAATCCAAATGATGGTAGATTGCAGTATAATTTAGGAAATTCCCAATACAAAAAAGGTGATCTTGAAGCAGCAGAAAATTCTTTTAATCTTTCACTTCGAGATCAGGAATTCAAAGACAGATCGCTTGCTTATCAGAATCTGGGAAATGTAAAATTCCAACAGCAGGATTATAAAAATGCTATCCTGAATTATCGTAATGCTTTGATCGAAGATCCGCAAAATCTCGATGCGCGTTATAATTATGAACTTGCTTCCCGTTTCCTGCAAAGACAACAAAATCAGCAACAGCAGCAACAACAAAATAAAGACGATAAAAATAAAGATCAGGAGAAGAAGGAACAAAAACAAAACCAGGACAACCAAGATAAAAAAGAACAGCAAGAACAAAAGCAGGAACAACAAAAAAGCGAAGAACAAAAGAAGAAAGAACAACAGATGAAACAGGAACAGGCAAAAAAAGATGAAAAGAAAAAAGATGCTGAAAAAATGCTGAAAGCCCTCCTCCAAAAAGAAAAAGAAGAAATGAAAAAAGAAAAAGCAAAAATGAATGTTGACAAAACAAAAAAAGGGAAGTTTTGGTAAATTGGTTGAACTGGTTCAATCAGGGATCAGTATCTCCGTCGTCCCGATGGGATAAAATAAACAATCTTTAAAGAAGTTGTATGAAACAGGAAAAACCACCGAGACGGCTGTGATACTTCTCCAACTTAAGTCAAGATCGGCTGAAGCCAACTTAACTCAAATTGAATCGGTTTAGATTGTTGAAGAAATCGCTTGACTTTCAAGATTGGTATGATAATAAGTCATACTGGAGGTTGTAATGAATAAAATGAAAGTTGCAATAACATTAGATGAACATATTTTAGTCCGACTGGATAGACTTGTTAAACAATATATTTTTCCAAATAGAAGTCAGGCTATCCAAGAAGCGATTGAGGATAAACTTAAAAAAATCGACCAGAACAGGTTAGCAACAGAAAGTGCCAAACTTGATCCTGAATATGAGCAAGCGATCGCAGAAGAAGGATTTTCAGCGGAGTTATCAGAATGGCCGGAATATTAAGAGGTGACATCAGGTGGGCAAATCTTAATCCAACAATTGGAAACGAACAAGAAGGATTAAGACCAGTTTTAGTTTTAAGTAAAGATATTTTTAATAAAAACTCACATACAATTATTGCTGTGGCACTGACTAGTCAACAACCCAAAGCGGGATTTCCTCTAACCTTGGAATTGACTTCGGAAAAACTACCAAAAAAATCATGGGTAAAAATAAGTCAGATCAAGATTCTTTCCACAAAAAGGATCGGCAAAAAAATTGGAAAAGCAACTAATCAAGAATTGATTCAGATTATTGATGGTCTAAATGAAATTATCGGAGCATAATCTTTAATGATTAAAAAAATCATTTTTTCAGCACAAATTATTTTGATAACTTTTACTCTCTCTGCTCAACTAGAAGTCCAATCGTATGTCGATAAAACCAAGATTGGATTGCAGGATTATCTGAAGCTGACAATCGAGATTTCCGGAGAAGATGCGGATCGAGTGAGTCAACCATCACTTACAAAACTTGAGAATTTCGATAAACTGGGAAGTTCCTCATCTTCTTCATCTTCGATCCAGATCATTAATGGCAAGATGGAGTCGAGTATCACGAAAAGTTACACTTACACTCTTCGTCCCCGCAAAACCGGCAAGTTCATGATCCCGCCGATCACGATCAAATATAAGAAAAAGTCTTTCGTTACAAAACCGATCACGATCAATGTAATCGAAGGCAGCACCGAACCAGCTCCTCCAACTTCCAACAGGTTGAAAAATAATAATCAGCAGTCTTCAGATAAATTAGCTGATAATTTATTTATAATTGCTGAAGTTAATAAAAGTTCTGTTTACGAGAATGAACCAATTATCGTGGATTACAAGATTTATACAAGATACGAAGTTTCTGACTTGGAATTCGCTTCTGATCCGACTTTTAATGGTTTCTGGAAAGAAGATGTTTATACTCCATCCCGAATTAATTTCAAACGAGAAACACGCAATGGAATGCTTTTTAATATGATGCTGCTCCGTTCTGTTGCCTTATTCCCAAATCAAACCGGTAATTTACATATTCCTGCTCTGGAAATGAATGTCGATATCAGGACACAGTCCCGCAGTTTTTTCGATTTCGGCACGACAAAAAGATATATCATTAAAAGCCAACCCAAAACAATCAATGTAAAAGAACTACCTCAAGCAGGTCGTCCTTCCGGTTTTTCAGGAGCAGTAGGGAATTTCAAGCTTTCCAGTAATATCAGCGAGAAAGAAATGAAAGTCGGAGATTCGTTCACTTATACCCTGGAAATAACAGGAACTGGTAATTTGAATCAATTTGATGCACCCGTTTTACCGGATATTCCAAATTTGAGATTCATGGAACCGGAAATAACAACTGATATTCAAAACAATAAAATTTCCGGAAAGAAAACAATAAAATATCTTGTAATCGCTCAGGAAAAAGGAATTTTTACGATTCCTGCCGTATTTTTTTCTTACTTTGATATAGAACAGAAAAAGTATATCACCAAACAAACAAAAGCATTTACGATCGATGTCAAGGAAGGAGATGCCGTTTTTATCCCCAGTTCTTCTGCTCAATCAACTGTTCAGATGGAAGGTTATGATATTGGATTTATCATCAAAGATGCTTCCCTGAAAAATAATGTAATTTTCCTCGATTCTTTTTATTACTGGCTTCTCTGGTTTCTTGTTTTATTGTCGATCCCTGTTTCATTATTTTATGCAAGAGAAAAGGAAAAATTAGCAGTTAATATTGATTATGTTCGTCAGAAAAAAGCAAAAAAGATCCTGAAAAAATATATGAAACAGGCTTCCATTTTTGCTGAAAATAATCAATTGGATTTCTATACATCTGCTCAAACAGGTTTGGTAAATTATCTTTCCGATAAACTGAAAATCTCGCGAGGAAGCACGATCGAAACGATCATCGAGAAAATCGGAGAGAAAAATTTCCCGGAAAATTTGATTTTTAAAATCAAACAACTTTTCGAAAAATGCAACCAGGCAAGATTTATGCCCGGAGGTTTTTCTAAAGAAAATATCAAAAATGATTTTACTGAACTTCAGGACATAGTCGGGGAGATTTCCAAAATTAAAATGTAACTCCATTTGCTAAATTGAGATGTATCACAATCAATCCTGATTGTGCTTTTTCTCAAACAAGACAGTGTCCGATTACTAACGGATTGTTTG
>DRTC01000083.1 GCA_011372345.1 Candidatus Cloacimonadota bacterium | reverse complement strand
TTTCGGAGCAGGGAACAGAGTTTTTGCGATTACTCTCGAGGGAACAATGGCCCCGGGTTTTCCAGCTTACCTCGAACATAAAAGTTTGCTTCCTTACAGTTATCCGAGGATCATTGAATTCGATAATGAACCGATGATCATTCTCGAAGAGGAAAACCAGGGATTTTTTGCGGTAGATATTGAAGCTGATATCCGTTTCGAATATTCTTATTTCTGGAACAAGACCGAGTCTTTTAATAATTTCTTCTGGGATGAATATTCCAACCGTTTTTTCTTTGTTTACAGTGATGCTTCAAATACACTTTATTCATCCTATCTGGAAGGAGTTTATGAAGATCCGGTTATCTGGAACGGTTACAGGAATGATGGTTATTCTCTATATACAAATTCAATCGATTATCAACCTGATCCGGATCAAAAAATAACGGCTTTTGCTTATCCTAATCCGGCAAAAAATGGTGAAGTAAGAATTAAGGTTTCAAATGCTCAAAACAACATTGATCTGAAAATCTTCGATATTGCCGGAAATATCGTTTTTCAGACCATTCAAACAAAAGAAAATAATGATGATCAGGATATTCTCTGGGATACCCGGAAAATAGCTTCCGGATTATATTTCGGAATCGTTAAATCAAATGGCTCGGTAAAAAAAATACCGATCGCCATAGAAAGATAGTGTCTCAAAATGTATGAAAGATTATGAAAAAAATGTTGCTGCCTTTCCGAAGCTTCTCACGAAGGAATTCTATCCGGCAGTTGCCGGATCGGAAAGTTATAGGCATTCGCATCCTTCCGAATCTTAATGTAAGAACAAGTGAAAGAAAGCTTCGGAAGGGAAAATTAAGGAGTAAAAAATGAAAAAATATATAATTGCTTTCCTCATAATAATAAGCATCTTTTTTGTTTCTTTTGCTGAAGAAATAGAAAGCGATGAATTCGGTAAAGAAATTTATACGGAAGAAGATGATATTTTTAAAATTGAATACACTAAAAAATCAGCTGCTAAAGCCATGTTGCTTTCAGCTCTTTTCCCCGGAGCAGGTAATTTTTATGCAAATCCCAAAAGTATTACTACTTACATCTTTCCCCTGATAGAAATCGGACTCTGGTATGGATACATCCATTACAATAAAATGGGTGATGATAAAACAGAAGAATATGAATATTATGCAACCGGAGAAGTGATCGGTTATGATGATGAATATCCAAATGGTGTTATTCATCGTTATAATAGATTTGATCAAGAACGCGCTGAAGAACTCTTAATTAGTTATAATGATAATGATCATTATGATGAAGATTATTTTCAACTGGATGATGATAACTCGCAGCACTTTTATGAGGATATTGGAAAATATGATAAATATCTTTTTGGTTGGTATGATTGGATTAATATTTATGCAACTCAAATTGATCAACAAAATCAGGAATTTTTCAATATCAACAATGATAAGTGGATCTTTGATAGTGGTAATTGGATAGGAAATAATCCTATGAATTTAAATTCAGGATATTACATTAATAACAAATCTGAATACGATTCCCATAATGGGAAATACAGTATATTCCGAGCTGAATATATTGAAATGCGGAAAGATGCGGAAAATTTCTATGGGAATGCTGTTTCCTGTAATTTCGGGATCGTTTTCAATCATATCTTGTCAAGTTTGGATGCCTTGAGATTAGCTCGTAATAGAAATGTGGAATATACTGATAATAGATTGAAGATCAAAGTTGCTCCTGTATTTGTAAACAATGAACTTTCTCCTTCGATTATGCTCAGCAAAAGGTTCTGATTATGAAGAAATTTATATTGATCCTTTTAATTCTCCTTTTATCGTTAAGTATTTACTGTCAGCAGGTTTCGACACTAAAAGCAATGTTGTTTTCTGCGGTCGTACCCGGATTAGGAGAATTATATACAAAAAATTACACGAAAACCGGAATTTTTTTTAGTTCGGAACTGGCAATCATTGCCACTTATTTTCGCCTAAAAGCAGAATCCGAATGGGCAGACAATAATCTTCAGCAGTTCGCTTTTGAAAATGCAGGAGTTCCTAAAAATAGTACTGATGCACATTATCTTTTGATAAAAAATTATGTGAGCAGTGATGATCTTAATGAATACATCGACCGTTCTGCCAGGAACTATTATCTTATTTATAAAAGCGATCCGGAAGGATATTATGAATATCTGGAAGAAAATCTTATTACCGAAGAAGAAGATATGTGGTCATGGGATACGGATGAAAACTGGAAACATTTTGGAAGATTGCGTATTGATAAACAGAATTTTGAAACATATACACAATTTGCCATTGCTGCCGGAATTTTGAATAGATTGATCAGTATCATTGATTCAGCTATTTCAGCTAAAAGATTTAACAAAAAGGTCGGCTTGTTTGGAAACATATCAGTAAAACCGGATTGGAAGAATAAAGGCTTTCTTCTTAATTATGAATATCGATTTTAAGAAACTTGAGTTCACTCTAAAAAGGCAATAATTTGGAATATGTATGAAATTTTGCCCGAAATTTGGAAACTGATGAATCAGTTAATAGCCTTTATCTTCATATTAGCCACCAACTTAAGTTGGTGGTTAATGAAACAGGAAAAAGTATTAACCGTTTTAACGGTTTCTAATTTTATTGAATTTGACCTTTTTAGAGTGGACTCAAACTTAGAATTTAAGAATTATATAAAATAAGGTCAAATGACCAGAGGTGAAGGCACATTTGACCCAATTTCAGTTTAGTTCAAGATGACACAGAGGTTGAAAAATAAGGACTTACGAAATTCAAAATTAACCACTGGTCATTTGAAC
>DRTC01000082.1 GCA_011372345.1 Candidatus Cloacimonadota bacterium | reverse complement strand
TTTACTCTTGGTACATTTGTTGATCCTTTTGCTGCTTTCAGACTTGAATCACAATTTTTAGACAGATCCGTTGACGGTGAATCCAAAATCTTTAATCCTATGACTTTGACCGAAAGTTTTGGTGTTGCCAGAGTGTGGATCAAAGAAGAAAAAAGAGAACTTACCAGCAGGTTGGGCGGAGCTTTAAAGGAATATTTAAACAGTCATGAAAATATTGATAATACCTCTGATGGCGGTATTGAATTTGTTACAGATTATAGAACTCCGTTGGCAAATGACAGAATAACTTTCAACAGTAAATTGAATGTTTATAAAGCTATGTATTATTCTGAAGCTGATGCTGTTGAAGGAACAGATTTTGAAGATGCCTGGAAAGCACCGAGAATTAACTGGGAAAACATCTTTTCAGCAAGTCTTACCAAGCTTATTAATGTAAATCTATACATCCAGATGCTTTATGATGAAAGAGTTAGCGATGAAATGCAATTAAAACAAACCTTGGCTTTAGGATTAACCTATAAGCTGATTTAAGTAAGGAAGGTAAGTGATGAATGTGGAAACAATTATCAACAAAATTTCGGAATTAGCTGCGGAGTATGCACCCAAATTGCTTCTAATAATTATCACCTGGATCGTCGGATCATTTGTTATCAAGCATTTATTGAAGCTGATCACAAAAGGAATGATCAGAAGCAAAGTGGAAGTATCATTACAGAAATTCATCTTGAGCCTGACCGGAATATTATTGAAAGTTCTTCTTTTCATATCGATCATTTCCATGGTCGGTGTGAAGATGACTTCCTTTGTCGCTATTTTAGGAGCAATGGCTTTTGCGATTGGTATGTCTCTTCAGGGAAGTCTGGGAAATTTTGCCGGTGGAGTATTGATCATTCTCTTTAAACCCTTTAAAGTTGGTGATTTTATTCAGGCACAAGGATTTTCAGGAACTGTCAATGAAATCCAGATGTTCTGCACGGTTTTAAAAACTCCCGACAATAAAACTATTATCGTTCCAAACGGTGCTTTATCAAGTGGTAGCATTGTGAATTTCTCCACAGAAGAAACTCGTCGGATCGATTGGACATTCGGAATCGGATATGATGATGATATCAAGAAAACTCAAACTGTTTTATTAGAACTTGTGAATAAAGATAAACGAATTCTAAAAGATCCTGCTCCTTTTGTAAGAATTGGAGAACTCGCTGATAGTTCTGTGAATTTCACTGTTCGAGCCTGGGTAAAAAGTGCTGATTACTGGGATGTTCATTTTGATATGATTGAAAATGTTAAAATGGAATTTGATAAGAATAAAATCTCGATTCCATTTCCGCAAATGGATGTTCATCTCGATAAGTAGATTACATTAAAGAGATTTAATATATAATTCATTGTTTCAATAAAAAGTTCCCAATATATAATTGGGAACTTTTTCTTCTTAATAAATATGGTTCTCGGCAGAAACCAGTGGGTAATTGATTTTTTCATTCATTTAAATTCACCATTAAATATCCGCATTTTTGAAGAGCTTTTAATCTGAAATATTCAAAATCTTTATATCTTCTTTTTAATAGAGTTACATTATTTATTCCTTCTGATTTTACGTTAGATACAGGACAATTAAACTAATTCAATATTGTTTGTAATCGATCAATGATAGATTTTGCGAATTTCTTCAATGCTTCAAATGCTGTTTTCTTTATTCATTCTCCTTTTTCTTCTTCCGGTGCGGCATACTCGTTCCGATCACTACATTAAATCCCCAAAGGCTCAATTTCTCCTCATTCCCACGATAAATGACCGATAAAAGATCGCGAATGATCGTAATAAAATTGTAAACAGTGTTCGCAGTATTCGCATTTTGACCGAGATCTGTTCCTAATGCTCGTCTTGAAATCTGCATCAGGGATTCACTTTGCTTACGCAATTTGATGGATTCTTTACGGTTCTCGATCGCAGTGGTAAGATTCTGCTTTAGAATATCCATTTTCAAAGTTTTTAAGGGGCTGTCATCTCCCATTTCCTCATCTTTTTTAATAATATCCTGAGCAAGCTTGATCAATTTTAACGGTTTGTAGCGAGGGATGGTCTTTCTGACTGTTATTCTTGCCATTTTAACACTCCTTATGAAATATATCTTATATAGATAACGATCAATTTCCTTAAGATAAATAATAATGTCAATTAAATTATAATAAATCTTAATAAAATATTAATTAATATAATAAGGATAATAATTAATCTAATATACATTTATCGTTATTCTATATAAATTAGTTCATATCTAATGAAACTTGTTTTATATCTCTCAAAGATAACCTTGATAAATTCTTATTTTTTCCTCACTTATTCTTCTTTTCAGAAATAATTAAATATTTATCTATCTAATCCTGATTTCTTTTTCCGCAGTTTGAAATAATTTGACAAAATATCCTATCCAAATCTTTTCTAATCCGGTCACTTGTTGCTGAAATAAAGTGATAAAAACTTTTATTGGAGGTTATGATGAAAAATCATTTCAAACTATTTTCCTTGTTTATCCAGTTTCTGTGTCTTTCCTTAAGTTTGTCGTCAGTAACCTGGACACAAACCACCAAATCAGATTTTAATGTCGGAACTCACGACGGCACTTGTGCGAAGAATGAATCGATAGGTAATGAAGATTTGCAGCTTGCAACCACGATTTATAATGGCTGGTTCAACGAAGATGTAGTAGGAAGTTATGACGGTTGGGAAGATGCCAGTATGGGCAACGGAACAATTACGAATAATATCGTCGATGCAGCCGGCAGAACTTCCGTATCTTATAATTATGCTACTTATTCCGCAGGTGCGAGCTGGGCAAAAAAACGACAATATGTTTTTAATGAACTTGATAATCTCAACCGTTTCCATCTCGATGTTTATCCGATTTCCGGTCAATGCAGCGGCACGGCGAAACTGAAAGTCAGAGTTCAAGCTTATAATGATTCGGATAATCCCCTGCTGAACACAGATGATCCTTCCGATGAAATCGAATATATCCTTTACGGAGCTGCTCATCCAACTTCTACTTTTGATTGGAGTGGTAGAACTTATGCAGATATGTGGAATAATTTCACCTGGAATATGAAGGATCATATCATCTATTTCCTGAACGGTTCCTATAACTGGTCTGATATTGCCTATATAAAGCTGACTTATGAATCGTATTCCGGAAATACTTCTGGTTCGACCTGTGGAGCATATTGGGATGCTTTTTTTGCTGCTGATTTCGTAGATGATGATTTTGATGATGATTATATCAATCCTTCTAAATGGATAGAACACGAAGGACAACTGAATATTACTGAACAAAACACTGAATTAAGATTTAGCGGTACTAGTCAATTCCCATATTGGAGCTGGTCTTATTTGAAAACTCAAGAAACTGTAAACCATGCCAGTCATAGATATACGGAAACCTCGATCAAAGTTAAATTAGAGGATTTATCAGGAGATGACAGTATTTTTATGTTTATGCTCGAAGATAATGATGAACAAAATCATTTTCGGATTATAGCAATTGCCGGAATGGGCTATGAAATGGGTTGGCG
>DRTC01000081.1 GCA_011372345.1 Candidatus Cloacimonadota bacterium | reverse complement strand
TCTCCGGAGCGTAAATTTCCAATTCCGGAAAATCCATTCATTTTATCATATATACTTTTCCTATAAGCCATATTGCGAGCAGAACAAGTTATTTTCCAATTTAATCCGAGAGAACCGGCAACAACAGCAAAATGAGAAGATCGTTCCAGATTTTTTAATAGATTAATTTTTTTCTCTTTGGAAATTAAAGGTGAATATCCTGTAACGAAATCCGTTTTATCATCGAAATGTTTATTTATTTCAGAAAGCCAGTTTTTTGTTGGAAGACAGTCTGCATCAGTAAAGGCTAAAATCTCATATTCGGATTTTTTAATAGCATTGTTCAAGGCATTTTTTTTTCCGACTAAATTTTCTGTTTCTTCCTTAATTCGGATTAATTTCAGATTTGGAAATTTCTGTATATATTCTTTTACGATCAGTGAAGTTCTATCAGACGAACGATCATCAGCAACAATTATTTCATAATGATCTTGCGGATAATTCTGATCGACTAAATTTTCCAGTAATTGAGGAAGATTTTTCTCTTCATTGCGAGCTGCAATAATGATAGAAAACTTATTAAGATTATTGTTCTTACCCTGCTTCAGAAATAAAATTCCAAAACAAAAAGATAAAACAACAATCGCGTAAATAAAACTTAATATAATAAAGATCATTAATTAAGAAATGATTGAATCTGTAATCTCAATAAATTCTGCTAATTTTGGTGATTCTCTGCGGATATCTTCGATCGTTGGATTAGTTATTACTTTTTCTTTTTTAACTTTTTTCAAAGTGAAATCAATTTTTATTTTGAGATTGAAATGTTCGGAAATAATAGCGGAAATTATATTTTTTTCATCATCTAAAATCTTATAAGCAGTAGAACTACCTACATCATAATGAATAAAATTATTAGAAATATGGTCTATCATACAATTATTCAAATAAGTTGCAGCAATTGGTTTTTCTTTTTTGAGTTTATTTAGAATTATTTCTTTATCTTTTTTATAATCATCTATCGTAATATTTTTCAGTTTAGGTTTTTCCTGCTTAACTTCCCTGGTAATTTCCTTTATTACTTTCTCAGTTTTTTTATGCAGTTTTTTTTCTGATCTTTTCAAAGAAGGAACAGATTTCAAAGGCAATTCCTGTTGATTATCAGTACTGGAAATGGAACTGACAATTTCTTCGATAGACTTCATTTCAGAGATTTTTGCCATTTTAATAAAAGCCATTTCTGATATTAAAATTGGATTATTACTTGTCTTAATATCGGTTTTTGTTTTTATCAATAATGAGATCAGATACAAAAGATCATTTTCTTCAAAACTTTTACCTAAATCTTTGAGTATTTTTTTCTCAGAGTCAGGAATTTCAGGAACATCCAAACCTATCTTAATAAATAATACATTCCTGATATAATCCAGTAATCCATTGATAAATTCCTGGATATCATTCCCTTTTTCCAGAATTTGCTGGAACAATTTCACCATCACGATTGTCTTTTTTTCGGAAATCGAAGCAATTATCTTTTGATAGATTTCAGAATGAACTATCCCGAAAATCGAGAGAATATCCGAAAGTGATATTTTACCTTTTCCATAAGCCAAAACCTGGTCCATCAAAGATAGTGAATCTCTCATACTGCCGTCTGCCTTTTTTGCGATGACATACAATGCCTTTTCATCGATTTTTACTTTTTCTGTTTCACAAATTTTCTTCAACCTTTCTAATATCGAAGGAATTGGAATTCTCCTGAAATCGAAACGCTGACAGCGGGAAATTATAGTTGGCAGAACTTTATGCGGTTCCGTGGTAGCAAAAATGAAAATAACTTTTTCCGGAGGTTCTTCCAGGGTTTTCAGAAGAGCATTAAAAGCATTTTTGGAGAGCATGTGAACTTCATCGATGATATAGATCTTAAAATTAGAGTTAGAAGGTGAATACATTAATTCTTTCTGCAAATCCCGAATATCATCAACACCGGTATTGGAAGCTCCGTCGATCTCAATCACATCTGCTGAAATTCCGTCTGTGATTTCCTTACAATTCGTACATTCATTACAGGGACTAACTGTTGGTCCTCCATTTAGACAATTCAGACTTTTGGAGAAAATCCTCGCTAAAGAGGTTTTCCCGACTCCTCGTGGTCCGGTAAATAAATATGCTTGAGCAGTTCTATCGAGTTCGATCGTGTTTTTCAAAATCTGTGTGATATGATCTTGTGCGTAAACTTCGTCAAAAGTTTGCGGTCTATATTTTCGCGCCAGAACTAAATATGACATCCATCCCTCTTATCTTTCTTTCAATTGTGAGAAAACAGTTTTTAGTGATATTTTGTCAATCTTAAAGTTGGGAAATTCATTGAAGTGGTTGAATTCGTTGAATAAGGAAAACTCTATCTCTGTCATTGCGAGTGTTTTCGAGTAGCCGCTTAAAAATCCAAACTTACCAATCCCGATGTATCGGGATCGTGAAATTTTCAAAACTACTGTTTCTCCTCATTCCCAAATTTTAAAATGTCATTGGAACAATGACAAGGAATGCAAT
>DRTC01000080.1 GCA_011372345.1 Candidatus Cloacimonadota bacterium | reverse complement strand
TGCCTTTTTAGGAGTATCAAGATCGAGTCTGCGGAGATGGGATAAGATGGATATTTTTCATGCTTTTAGGACCCCCGGTGGACATCGAAGATATGATATGATCTTAGCGATTTGGAGTTATTTTATAGAAAAACACAGAATAAGACCAACATTTCTGAAAAACCAAAACATATTCTCTGTTATGCACGAGTTTCAGGGCATAAACAAAAAGAAAAGGGTGATCTTAATAGACAAATACAGAAATTAATTATTGAAGCAAAAATTAAAGGAGAAACACACCCAATTACCATCTCAGATGTCGGATCCGGATTAAATCCACACCGAACAGGATTAAAAAAAGCATTAAAGTTAATTAAATCGGGTCAAATATCGAATATTTTGGTTACTTATAAAGATCGACTTACACGATTCGGTTTTCCGTTTATACAAAATTTTTGCTCTCTTTTCGGGGTACACATTATTGAAATCGAGCAGTCATCTATTAAAAGCGCACAACAAGGCTTAATAAATGATATGATGGCTCTAATTGCTTGTTTTTCGGGAAAATTATACGGAATGCGTTCCGCTAAAAGTAGAAAATCACTCTCACAAAAAAAACTGATGCAAAAACAAATTACGCGAATTATTGATCGTGAAATTAATGGAACGACAAATTGCCTAATTAGGCAAATTTTAGCCGAATAAATTAGAAATTTGAGTGCGTATAGATATTTATATAGTTAGACATAAAAATATATTTAATGACTTTCGCAGTTCGCAAATTTGCAGCACATCTTGATGCGATTAGTTCTGAAAAATCGCAAAAATTCCAAGAGTTTTATGTTTGTTTGCAAAAAATGCGCACTCTCAAGAATTTCATTATTCCACAAATCATTAGCCGAACAATTGTATCAGATTTTAAATATTCGGGAAATATGGCCGCTAAACGCCTATATGATAAACTCCGGGTCGAAATATTTCAAGAGATCCCGGAAGAGTTATCTATTTTCAGAGAAAGGGCCCGAAGAAATGCATTTTTTGAAGTATATGATCTAATTCGTAATCGATGGGTGCGAAATGGCTGGTTGACGCAAATTCTCAAATATTTTCAGGGACGGCCGATAGAGATTCAAATAGGATTGCTAAAAAACACCCTTAATATTCAATTCAAGCATGATCTGCTCAAACAATTAACGCATTGTTATACAAATAAACCCGTATCTTTTTCTATCGGGTATTTAAATAATCTTATTGGAGAACTACGTCAATCTTTATTCTCTTTACCTTTTCTTCAAGATTCTATTTGGCAGACAATGTGCCACCTCCGAAATTCCATTAAGTTTCATGAAAATATAATTCATGCAATGCAAACGGGATGGATTCGCCAAAGAAAGGGACAGAAATTAGCACTTAAGCCGTGTGAAATTTTACCGTCCTTGGTTCGTTCTTATAAACTGGCTACAGCATATAAAATTCGCAATAAAAAAGAATTGAAGCCTGAACTTGTGCAGCAACGTCAACTACACTTAAAAGATCTTGATCTTAATCGGATCAACCTAAATAAATTGATGCAACAGGCATTAAAACAGGAAATGGTGGAGTGGAAACAAAAATCCTGTGTATCCCGCATTATAAGACCGCATTATTCCAAGGTCACGATTTCTACACTCACGCAGCAAGGATTTGAATCATATTTACTCCGAAAATTGCAATA
>DRTC01000079.1 GCA_011372345.1 Candidatus Cloacimonadota bacterium | reverse complement strand
CACGAGGATCACGAGTGTAGCTTATGCGATCAATGCCGGAGATGTGAAAGGAAACGATATTCATCCGGAAAGCGTTAATATTGATGGATATGGTGAAGTGATCAATTCGTCAGGAGAATGGACTGGTGAAGCGATTCCAACCAGTGGTGACAATCTTGGAGATCATACAGCAACACAAGACCTCGATATGGATAGCAACAAGATAGTGAACCTTTCAACTCCCACTGCCGATAATGATGCAGCCACAAAAGCATATGTCGATTCTACCGGAGGAGATAATCTCGGAGATCATACCGCAACCCAGAATATTGATTTGAACGGTCATTTTCTTTCTGGTGATGGCGGGATTGAAATTGATGAAGCAAGCGATGATGGTGTATATGTTTACCATGCAGGAAGTCCTACGAACCAACTTATAAGCAGTGTAAAAAACGGATTTGAGGTAGCCGGTACCGAGGGTTATGGCCTTTATGTAGGTCACGCTGATTATACAGCTATTCGGGTGGTAAGTACCGATGGAGCTGGAGCTGCAATTAGCAATACAGGAACAAGTGGTATAAAAGTAAGTAATGCCGGGACTGATGGCTTCATAGTTGAAACTGCTGGTGATAATCTGTTTCAGGGAGGGGAAGACGGAAGCGAAGTATTTGAAGTTTCCAATTCTGGTGATGTTACAGCTACATCCTTTACAGGTGATGGCTCTGGTTTAACCGGAGTTTCGGGAGACAATCTCGGAAATCATACAGCAACCCAAAATATAGAATTGGACGGGAACTGGCTTTCCAATGATGGTGGAAGTGAAGGTGTATTTGTTGCCACCGACGGAGATGTTGGAATCGGAACATCGAGTCCGGGAGCAGTATTGGATGTAACCGGATCAGGAACTTATGGACTTAGAGTAACTGAAACAGGTGGTGCTGATTCAGAGCTTGCTTTTGAACAATATGGAGACCTGACTCTGAAGTATGGAAGCAATGAATTTATAAGGCTTGGTTCGGATGGTGGTCCAGCAAGAAATTTAGAACTCAAAGATACCGGAACTACAACTGTTAAAATTCGCAGTGATGATGGAGATAGTTATTTTAATGCTGGAGATGTCTGTATTGGAACTACTTCCGGTCCCGAAGACTTCAATGTTCAAGGCTCATCTGTTTTCTCCGATGATATCTACTTACGAGACGGAAGCGTTTCGAGTGGTGACTATCTGGTTAGAATTTGGGATAATACCGATCAAGGATTAATTGATGTTTACGATAACAATACGGTTAAAACAAGAATTTACGGTGCGGGAAACAGTTATTTCAACGGAGGTAATCTCGGTATCGGAACAGCATCACCCTCGGAAGAACTGGAAGTAAATGGCAAAGTAAAAGTGGAAGACGGCTTGATAATTGATGATGCAAGTAGTAGAGCGATTGATATTGATAACGCTACAAGCGATGGAGTTTATGTTTATAATGCCGGTTCATCCTTAACAAGTCATACTTCAAGTGTGGGAAACAACGGATTTGAAGTTGCAGGAGCTCAAGCTTACGGACTTTATGTTGGTCGTGCCGATGATTCCGGAGTTTATATTAATTCAACTGCTGCTCAGGGAATTGAAATTGACGAAGCAGGATATGAAGGGATTCTAATAAATTCTGTTGGGAATGCTTACTCACCTTTAGGAACCGGAGTAAAGGTAACTACAGCTACTCAAGACGGTTTTTATATCGGTTCAGCCGGAGATGATGGGTTCGTCGTTAATGATGCGACCGGTCAGGGATTCTATGTAAACGATTGTGAAGATGGTCTTGTTGTAAATGACGCAACCGATGAAGGGATTAGTATTACTCACGCGGATGATAAAGGAGTTTATTCAAATACAGATGTTACTAACGGTTATGGTTTTTATACTTATGATAGATGTTATGCCAGTGGTGGTTATTATCCGGGAAGGTTGGGAACATTCGGCAGGAATGATGGTTCGAGCACTTTAGAACCCGGAGATATTGTCTGCATTTCCGGCGGATATGAAGAAAATGTTCTCGGAGAAGATAGTGCTCCTGTTATAAAGATCACCAAAGCTACAAAAGATAATTCGGATGCAATCTTCGGCGTTGTGGAATACAAGGTTTATGTACGAGAACAAAAAGAAGAACAGGATGATGGGACTATCGATGTTCAAAAAAGTTTCCGATCAACAGATGGAAATGCGATGGCTGGGGATTATGTTTCCATCATTGTATTTGGAACAGCAGATGTGAAAGTGGAAAGCAGTGTGAATTCCGGTGAAAACCTGACTGTTGGAGATAATGCTGCCCGCAAAGTTCAAACAACCGAGATCAATGGAATAACTGTTGCCGAAAACACGGGAATAATTGGTAAAGCACTTGAAGATTCCAATGGAAGAGGAACAATTAAAGTATTCGTTAATTGTAAGTAAATAGGGGGATGTCATGAAAAAGAAAAGACAAATTCCTCACAGAACCAGAAAAAAGGAAAATGAAATTATTTACTTTATGGTAATATTTCTTTTATTCCAGTTTTCATTTATCGCAGCGACGAATCCTTCCAGTACTAATTATACATTGCGTCAAAGTGGTTTTGTATCGGGAAACGACACCGGAGATAAACCTGAATCAAGCAATTACACTCTTTCGGGAAGTGCGTTTGGTGCGATTTCCGGAGAGGATGCTTCCAGCACGAATTACGGAGTTATTCCCGGCTATTATCTGGGACCGATAGAGTTCGGGATATTACCACCGGAAAATGTAACGATTTCCATCGTCGGAACAGATGTTGTTCTGAATTGGGATGCTGTCGCTAATGCGGATTCCTACAGTGTATTTTATTCCGATGATCCGCATAAAGAAGCTTCACTCTGGGATCTCAAACAATCGGGAATAACCGGAACAAGCTGGAGCGAAGCGATACCGGGTGATAAACTATTCTATTATGTTACTGCTGTGAATGGTAGTAGAAATTATGAAAGTAAATAGATGACAAAACCTTCAAGGTTTTCAAAACCTTGAAGGTTTTATTTTGTGAATATCGGACAGCAATCCTGCTGATGATCCAAACTCAACTAAATTCACAGACCTTGCGGATTCAATCTTCTAAAATCCGCAACGGTCTGGGAATAAAAAAATAAAAAACTTTACAAAGAAAATAGCAGTGAAATAATTTGTCTGTTGGATTTAACTCCACGCAAAAAAATTGCCTGAAGTTAAATTCAAAAAACTGAAATCTGTGAATTTAAACTTGATGTAGATTTTGTTTTTGATTTTCATTTTCATTTTGAATTAAGACATTCCTTACTGAAAAATATTTTTTCTGATTTGATTCTGTTTTTGATTTTCCTGATCCTTGAATAATTTTTTGTAACGAGTCAAAAGGAGAAAAAATTGGAAACTCAAAAAATTCTCATACTCGATGATGAAACCAAGGTTTGCGAAGAATTAAGCGAATACCTGGTGCGAAAGAAGTATCAAGTTTATTCTGCCGAAAAACCTTCCTCCGCATTTCAAATCCTGAATCATAATAACATCGACATCCTTTTCCTCGATTTTGCCCTGCCGGAAATGGATGGTCTGCAATTCCTGAAAAAAGTAAAAGAACAATTCCCTGAAATCAATGTGATCATGATCTCCGGCACTGGAGATCACAATTTGGCTGACAAATCCAAAAAAAACGGCGCAGCAGAATTTTTAAGTAAACCATTCCTGCATTATGAAGTGCAGAAGGCGATTGATTTAATCAAAAACTAAAAAAATTAGGAGGAAAAATGAGAAGAATTGTTTTTTTAATGATTTTATTCATTACAGTTAGTATGCTATTAGTAGCACAAAACAAAGAATTACTTGAAGAAGAAACGACAGTTATCACAAGAAATCCGGATCCAATTAGATTTCCGGAAATTACTTACGAGGAATATCGAGCAAAGCATCCGCTTTCGGTTCAATCCTTTCATCAAGAGATAAATTATATTTCCAATGATGAAAGAGATAACGATAATTTTCTGATCATAGTTGATCCAACAATTCAGACTTCCATTTCATCTGCTCTTGCTACATATCAAAGCGACCTTTTGAATGAAAGTCTGAACTCATTTCTGGTTGCTTTCAGTGGAACATCAGCGGAAGATGTGAAGACCATAATAAGTAGTTATTTCTCTTCTGATAATATTGTCGGTTCCATTTTGATTGGAGATATTCCTTCTGCCTGGTATGAATATGAAAAACATGATTCTCTCGGAGTACCAACCGGTGAATGGTCAGAGTTTCCAATCGATCTTTTCTATGCTGATATGGATGGAACCTGGTCAGATTCGGATTCTGACGGAATGTACGATGTCCACACCGGAAATGTACATCCCGATATTTGGGTGGGAAGAATCAAAGCCGACAATTTGTTCATTTCCAATAAAACAGAAGTTGAAATGATTAATGATTATTTTAATAGAAATCATCTTTTTCGTAACGGAATGCTTACCATGCCGGGAACTGCTTTAGCCTATGTGGACGATGATTGGAGTTCAAATGGCAATTATTATCAGAGCTCATTAGAATACATTTATCCAAATCCTAACACAGAATTAATTAATGAATCACAAGCTACAAATGGAGTTGATTACATGGACAACAGGTTGCCTGCGAACTATGAATTTATTCAAGTTATGGTTCATAGTAGTCCTATTCATCATGGCTTTAAGGCAGTTGACGGACCGGATACTACCTGGACAAATGTTATGAATAGTGATCTTGTAAATATCCAACCCAACGCTTATTTTTACAATCTTTTTGCCTGCAGTAATTGTCGCTATGAAAATGATAACTGCATGGGAAATATATATTTGTTGGATAACGATTACTGTTTGAATGTTATCGGCACCACCAAAACCGGAAGTATGCTCTATTTCGCTGATTTTTATGAACCGCTTTCTCTGGATAATACTTTTGGACAGTCACTTGTCGAATGGTGGGCACTTCATGTTGATTCTCCAACACCAACTTATTCTCAAGTTCACTGGTTTTATGGAAATCTAATCTTGGGTGATCCTACTCTCAGAATAGACTATTACAATCCCAATATTTCACTCTGGACCGGAAATGTTTCAGGAGGTTGGGATATTAGTGGTAATTGGTATAATGGAAATGTTCCAAATGACACTAAAGATGTGATAATTCCAGCAGGAACACCTAATGATCCGTGGATCATTGCAGCCAACGCAGATTGTCAAAATCTTACTATCGAATCAGGAGCAACTCTGACTATTCACGGCAGAACTCTCGAAGTCGAAGAAGATGTCGAAATTTATGGAGAACTGGTAATGGACGATAACTCCAGCGTTTTAACTGTAAATGATGATCTTCGTTGGATGACTGATTCAACTGCTGATATTTCCGCAACTGGTGCAGTCATCAATGTTTACGATACTTTTGAATTCAAATCTGCATCAAATGCCGAATTGGAAAACGGAACTGTTTACATCAAAGGAACAACCAACAGCAGTATTGTTTCCCGAAATACTTCTTGTTCCATAGAGAATTTATATCTGGATAAATCTTCTTATGCTAATGTTTATATCGGTTCGGAATTTTCCCAGAAATTAAGAATTCTTGGTGATTTGACTATCGGCTCATATTCAACCTTAAGAAATTTCTATGATAACAACGACCTGACTTTAATGGGTGATTTAACTTCTTATGGACATATGTTCCTAGATCATGCCACTGTCGATTTTTGGGGATCAGATCAGCAGATAAATTTGAATAGCAACGACTACTTCAATGATATTGAACTGATTGGAAATATAATCCTATATGACAATATCATCATCAAAGGTGAACTCGATTTCCATACGGGAGAAATGGATGCTAATGGTTATGATATTTTTATGGAAGGTGACTGGCTCATCAACTACTATTATCCTTCAAGTTTCACTGCTGGTTCAGGAACTGTAACTTTCAACGGAACCGGAGACCAGATCTGCAACGGCGGGAATTTTAATGTACTGAAATTATATAAATCTTCCGGAGAACTGATCATCCAGAATGCCGGCAGATCTATGGTGCAGTGCAATTCATATGATTGGACTCAAGGGATTTTAACCATCGATGGTGGAAATATGACTATCCTCGATCTGGCTGATAATGGATTTTACGGAACAACACAGGTATTAAGCGGAACTTTGAACATCTTTCAGGATGTAAGCCAGTATGTCGATTTGAATGGTTCTCTGATCATTTATGATGGAGAAGTAAATGTTCACGGCGGAGATGATACCAGTTATTGGCCCTATTCCGAAGATGCTTATCTTTATATGGAAGGAGGTACACTCGACTTTACAGAGCATAGCATCTACATCAATACTTCACATGCATTTTCTCATGTCATTTCCGGCGGAATAATCAAAGCAACCGGAGATTTTACCATCGAAAGACACGATTTTCATCCAACCGGAGGAAGAGTAGAACTTTACGGACCGGATGCAGCCAGCGTTAATCTCGACTGGGGAAATTATTTCCATATTTTGGAAATCGATAAAGAATCTTCTCGTTCAGGAAAAGAGAATGCAATGAAAATTTCTGCTTCCAAAAACAAAAAGAAATCTATACTTAGACCTGACTCTCCTGTTTATGAAAATTCACGCACGAATTCCGTAACAGTCCAATCCGACATGGAAATTCATAACAATCTATATATAAATAATGGAACTTTTATTATGGATGGTCATACTGTCGAAGTTCTGCAAGATGTCTGGATTTACGGAACTCTGGAAATGACGAACTCACTCGATCATCTCGATGTTTCCGATGATGTAAAATGGAAAAACGGTTCTTCCGATATTGTAACAGCAGGTGAGATTGCCCTGGGAGGAAATTGGGAATTTGAAGGTGGAACAACTGCCTATCTCGGAGTTGGAAATACTGTTCGTTTTGATGGTTCCGGAACTTCCGAAATAACAATTGGTGAATTTGATAATGCTGGTTTCGGAACTGTTATTCTGGATAAAACTTCCGGTTTAACTGAACAAAGCACATACTATTCTGCTTATTTGAAAATAAACGGAGATTTAACTTTGAACGAAAATGATGTGTTTAATGCGTACAGAGTCCAAACTGCCGGAGAATTATTTATGGATCCAGGTTCGGAATTGAATATGAGCAGCGGTGATTTCGATGTTTTATCCGATGTAAACTGTGATGGACATCTAAACCTGGAAGGAGGATATTTTACAGCAAGTGATGCTTTCACTCTAACCGGAATTCTGACCATAGACGGTGGGAACTGTAAACTCAACAGACCATACACCGGAAATTATATGAGTTTTGCCGGAGTCCTGAATATTTTGGATGGATATCTGGAAATAACATTCGATGGAATCCAGTTCGCAACCGGAGCAACTCCCAATATGACGAACGGTTTTATCAGGGTCGGTGGGAATTTCCGGGCAACTCAATCAAACGCATTCCAACCAACCGGCGGCACAATCGAATTTATGAGCACGGAATGGTCAACTATCGAATGTAATAACGGCAACTATTTTCATAATCTCGAAGTCGATAAAGTTTATGCGACCAGAGGTTGCTTCCTGGCTGATGATGTGATAATCAATAATGATCTGACCCTTTCGACCGGAAAACTGCAAGGTTCAGGATATGAAATAACTGTAAATAATGATGTAACAATTCATTCATCCGGAGTTCTCGATCCTGACGATGAACTTTTAAAAGTCGGCAGATGGTGGACCAATAATCGCGGTTCCGTTGGATTTGTAGAAGGAAACGGAACTGTAGAATTATTTGGTTCGCTGGAGGGAGAGATCAAAACTGATGAAACATTCTATAACCTGAAAATCAACAAAACTACCGGAGATATGTATTACACGGAAATT
>DRTC01000078.1 GCA_011372345.1 Candidatus Cloacimonadota bacterium | reverse complement strand
TCCTAAAGGATCAGTTACAAATTCAGAATATTTTTTCCCGTTAGTTGCATTGATCAATATCTGCAGAATCCCTTCTCCTCCATCAGAAACAGGAACTTTGAGATAATCAGCTTCTGTAAATACTTTTCTAAATCCTTTTTCGATAAGATCTGCAACCTGCTTTGCAGAAAGACTACCCTTAAAAGAATCGGGAGAAATGAATATTTTCATTTTTTTACCTTCTATATGAACTTTTTAAGGGCAAAATCAAGTCAAGGTTTTTAGAAACTTTCAGAAATTTCAATTTGACAAAGCAAAGCAGATTTTAAATTTGTGTTATCAAAAAAATGTAAGGAGTTGATATGAGAAACAAATTCAGAGTATTTTCTCTACTTGTAATTTTGATCGCTTTCAGTTCAGTCGCAGCTGATGATTACACCACAACTGAAACCGGTTTACAATACAAAATTACAGAGCAGGGAAAAGGTGAACAAGCGAACAAAGGTGATAAAGTAAAAGTCCATTATACCGGTAAATTGGAAAACGGTGAAGTTTTCGACAGTTCTATCGATAGAGGTAAACCATTTGAATTTGAATTAGGAGCAGGTCGCGTTATCAAAGGCTGGGACGAAGGAATTGCTTTGCTGAAAGTTGGTGATAAAGCAACCTTTATCATTCCTCCGGAATTAGGTTATGGAGAAAGGAATTTAGGAAAAATCCCGGCAAATTCTACTCTGATCTTTGATGTGGAATTATTGGAAATAGTAAAAGCACCTAAAATAACTTCTTTCGATGTAACAGGGATAGAAGCGATTTATTCCCAAACCGGACTGAAGTTTTATGTGATTGATCAGGGTGAAGGTGAATCTCCAAAAAAAGGCGATATGGTTACAGTTCATTACAGCGGATATCTCGAAGATGGAACTATGTTCGATTCATCGGTTGAACGAGGTCAACCTTTTCAGTTTGAGTTAGGAGCAGGAAGAGTTATCAAAGGTTGGGATGAAGGTGTCTCTTTTATGAAAAAAGGCGGGAAGATCAGGTTCGTTATTCCTTATAATCTTGCTTACGGTGAAGAGGGAAGACCTCCGAAAATCCCTCCCAAAGCTGATCTGACTTTTGATATTGAACTAATTGATTTTTAAAAGATGCGATAAACTTGCCAAATTTTTGAAATTTGGCAAGTTTTAAATTAAGGAGAAAATCATGAAAGAAGAGAAGAAATTAACGATCAGGGAAGCTCATCAGGCATTTGCTACCGGTTTATTCAATTATACCTGGGATTTGCTGGAGAAGAAGGATAGAACTCCTGAAGACGATGAAATGATGATCAATACTGCTCATTCTTCTCTTTATCATTGGAGTAAGATCGGGCAGCAGATAAACCTGCAGCGAGGTGAATGGATGGTTTCGCATGTTTATATTATTTTATCAAGATCCGAACCTGCTTTATATCATGCGAAAATTTGTCTGGATCTGACAGAAAAAAATGATATTGGAGATTTTGACAAAGCATTTGCTCTGGAAGGATATGCAAGAGCATTGGCTTTGAACGAAAGAAAAGAAGAAAGCGAAAAATATTATAAACTGGCAAAAGAAGCAGGACAGGAAATCGGGAAAAAAGAAGATAAAGACTATTTTCTGAAAGTCCTGGATGAAGATCCCTGGTTTGGAATGAGATTGTAGCACAGATTTGTAATCTGTGAAAAAAAGTGAAACTAACGGAATCGAATTCCGTTCAACTATGAAAACAATCGGACTTATCGGTGGTACCAGCTGGGAATCGACAAAAGAATATTATCGTATCATCAATCAAACAATTAACCGAAGATTAGGAAAAAAACATTCGGGTAAGATCATACTTTTTTCATTTGATTTTGAAGAATTGTATAGTCTAAAAAACAATTGGCATCTGATCTCGGAAAAGTTGATCGAAGCTGCTCGAATCCTTGAAAGATCCGGAGCAGATTTTATTCTGATCTGTGCCAACACGATGCATAAAGTTGCAGAGAAAGTTCAGGAAAAAATAAATATTCCTATTCTTCATATCGCAGATGTAACTGGTCAAAAGATCAGAGAAAAAGGATTGAATACAGTCGGATTGTTGGGGACTAAATTTACTATGACAGATGATTTTTACAAAAAGAGATTAAAAAGTAAATTTGATATACAGATAATTGTTCCTGATAAAGAAGAAATTGAATTAATCCAAAAGGTCATTTTTGAAGAAATATGTGTTGGTAAATTGTTAGATTCTTCAAAGCAAAAATTCCTTGAAATAATTAAAAATTTGAAGAAAAAGGGTGCATCGGGAATAATTCTTGGATGTACGGAAATTCCTTTATTAATTCAGCAGCAAGATGTGGATATTCCTGTTTTTGATACGCTGGAAATTCATGCTGAAACTGCGGTTGAATTTGCTTTGAAATAAATTGTTGAGGATAAAATGACTGTAAAAGATATTATCGAAAAAAGAAGATCTTTCCGTTCTTTAGAACCATTTGAAGTTACTGATGAGATCATTAAGGAAATTGCAGAAGCAGCAAAACTTGCTCCATCCTGCTATAATAAACAACCATGGAGATTTGTTTTTGTTCGCAACAAAGGAATTCTGGAACAGTGTTTTAATGCTTTGAAGAAAGGTAATGAATGGTGTCGGAAAGCTTCTCTGTTGATAGCAGTTTACACTCATAAAAATCTCGATTGTATTATCAAAAGCAGGAAATATGCAAATTTCGATACTGGCATGGCAACGGCTTTTATGATCCTTCGAGCAACAGAAATGGGTCTGGTTATGCATCCGATCGCAGGATTCAAAAAAAACAAGACAAAAGAAATCCTGAAAATTCCTGATAAAATGAAATTGATCACAATTCTTGTGGTTGGGAAAAAAGCAGATGAGATCGATCCTGACTTGAATGAAAAACAGCAGTTTCTCGAAGAGGAACGAGCTCCGAGATTGGAGATTGATCAGTTTGTTTCTATCGATCGATGTTCGATTATTGATGATTTAAAGAAAGAATAAAGCAAATTGTCATTCTAATGATTCTTACCAAGATATTCTTTTGAAGAATCAACAGAAGTTATGGATCATGACATCTGAAGAGATTCTTCGAGAGAAGTACAGGAAGGATTTCTCAGAATAACAAAAGTTTAAATTCAGGAAGAAACATGCGAAAGTTTTTATCACTTGTTTTATTAATAATAATAATCATTTCCTGTTCAACAGTTCCCATCACCGGCAGAAAATCATTTAACATAATTCCCACAGAAACCATCAACTCCATGAGTTTCCAGGAATATGGAAATTTCCTGAAATCCAACAAAGTGATCTACAAAACCAGACAAGCGGATCTGGTAAGGAGAGTCGGAAAAAACATTCAGAAAGCGGTGGAAAAATATTTTTTCAAACCTTCAAGGTTTCTTATTATGAAAAGAAAGATCCTTCACATTTTAGCCCAAAAACCAGGAAAAACCGGAAGCGGAATTTTCCTGCAAGCTCTTCTCAAAGAAGCATCCAAAAAGAACTACGAACAATCTGTAATTATGGGAATTTCCCAAAAAGACCAGATAGAATCTTTTGGATTTTGTGAAGATATCAAATTATTTCCTGTCAGGTTCGAGACCGAAAAACTTCCCTTTCCAGTTGTCGGTATGAGCGATGTGATGCCGTATCAGAGCACTCGTTATCAGGATATGACAGACGAGATGCTGAAACAATGGAAATCAGCTTTTCAAAAACAGATCGATAAAGCAATCAATGAATTCCAGCCAGATTTGATAATTTCGCATCATATGTAGATTCTATCAATTTTTACAAAAGTATTGTTTCCTGAAATTCCGCTTTATGTAATTTCACACGGAACCGGTTTACGACAACTGAAATTAGCAAAACAATTTTCTCAATATGTCATTTTCGGCAGCAAAAAAATAGATCATGTTTTTGCCTCCTATGAAAACATTTCAAGCAAGACTCGACTCGTAATGAACGAAGGGAATGCGAGTCGAGAATAGCGACCATATTAGACAGATTGTCTTTGACTCGCACTTCGTCACGAGTCGAATCCAATCTTTAGAATATTTTGTTTTCATCTTAAATGAACTATCAGCTCGTGAATAGAGAGGAGCTTAACTG
>DRTC01000077.1 GCA_011372345.1 Candidatus Cloacimonadota bacterium | reverse complement strand
AATAAAAGTTTACCAGTTTTTTCCATCTTAATCTTATAAAAGCAGGATTAAAATAATCAGTATTGGCAATATCGTTTCCGGCGGCAGCGGAAAAACTCCTTTCACGATTTTCCTGGCAAAATATCTTTCTGAAAAAGGATATAAAACAGCAGTTTCTCATCGCGGGTATAAAGGAAAATTTGAATATGAAAATAAACTGATTTCGGACCGAGAACAAATTTTCCGTTTTGCTGAAAAGGCTGGAGATGAATCATTTCTTCTGGCAATGAAATTAAAAGGAATTCCGGTTATTGCCGGCAAAAACCGCAAATTATCGATTATGATTTTAGAACAAAAATTTCCTGACCTGGATTATATAATTTTAGATGATTCTTTCCAGCATCTTAAAGTCAAACATGATCTTGATTTTGTCATTTTTAATGAAATTGGAGGGATTGGCAATGGTTTTGTTCTTCCAGCAGGAATTTTGCGGGAATCGATGTCTGTTTTGAAATTCGCTGATTATATTGTGTTTAACGGAGAAGGAAAAATTCCCGAAAAACTGCAAAAATATAATAAAATAGCCTTAAAAGGAAATTATCAAATCAAGAAATTCTATGATCTGAATAAAAACGAAATCGCTATCGAAAAACTGAAAAATCAAAAAGTTGCTTTGCTTTCCGGGATTGGGCAACCGAAGTCTTTTGAAAAAACAGTTTTAGATTCAGGATTGAAATTCGAAGAACATTTTCGTTTTCCTGATCATTTTAATTATAAGGATTACGGAATCATTAGAGATTTAAAGAACAAAGTTGAAAACAATAAAATTGATTATTTACTCACAACAGAAAAAGATTTTATGAAATTACAATTTATGGAAAATCTGGAATTACCGCTCGTTGTAGTTGCAGTTGAATTTTGTTTAGCTACCAATTTTAAATTATTAGAAATTCCTATAGGATAAAATACATTAGTTGAAACACCTGGCTGAGGGAAAATGATTCTCTTATAACTAGAACAGATCAAGATCGAATTTCTATTTCCACCCGCTATCATTTAAAAATCTATGGTTAAAATAAAAATAATTGGCTTTATAAAGTATTAGTTTCTCTTTATATTTCTCGGAAAATAATTCGTTGAGTTCATTGATCAATTTTAAGGAATCCACATGGTTTCTTCTGGAAAAAAAGATCAATCGCGTTTTTGAAAACGAGTTGTTATTTTTTTGAAAGGTTTCGATCAGTTTTTTTTCAACATTTGATAATGGAATTTTTACAGATTTGCATTTTTCAATGAGATTTAAAACCTTCTTTGGTTTTTCATAAGATGGAGGTTTTGTAATTTCAGCAGGTTTTTTCTCATTTTTTTTCTGTTGCGGAGTAATTGTCTTATAGACGAATTTTTTATGAGATATTTTCTGTTGCGGTAATTTAACAATGTTATCATCTTTCTCAAGATACCACTGGAAAGACTGTTTTTTCAAGCCGACATCATTAATAAAAAAATCATAAAATGTGTAATAATCTATGATCTCATTTTTTTCTAAAAGATAATCCTCAAGAATAGAATAGATCGTATCATTTGCGTATTTTCTGGAGAGAAAGATCGCTGGAAATTGCGGTAATACCAGATTTTTATTTCCCATGATGACAAGGGTTGTATATAAAGCCATTTCTGAGGGAATATTCTGGTTTTTACAATAAACTTCAAATTTCTTGAAAACCTTATGAACTGATAGAAACGGAATTTCGCTTTGTAATTCCGAAAGAATATAAGAATGGATAGATCCGATCAGCAGATAAGGAATCTTAATATATTTTTTATGAATATAGATTCCCCAACCCCACCGAAATATATTATTACAATATTTAGCTATATGTGCTAATCCGTGTTTCAGGGATTTCCCCTGTTCTAATAGTTTCTTTTCTATCTCATCACCTGTTAATGCTTTACCTGCTTGTTCCAAAATATCTTCGGTTAAGATATGGATCGCACCTTTTTTTCTTAATCTCTGTATTCTCGCCTTTTTCAGTTTCCTCTTATATTCTGCAGAGGAATAAAAAAAATGGTCATCTCTCCTGATATTTTCGATCTTTTGGGCTGAAAACATGAACATTCCGGAATCAAGAATTTTGTCCTTTTTTTCAGAACAGTTTTTAAGACAATAATCTTTTAGTTCCCCCGGAACTTCATTTAAGGGTATTTTTCCTTTTGCTTCGATTAAGTCAGATAGCTTTTCAACAAAATCAGAACAATTCAAGCATTCGTTATTTTTTAAACACATAACTCTATTAAAATGATCGACAAAATATTTATTTTCACAATTTGAGGCAAATTCAGCCAGAGCATGACCTTCTAATTTGTTCTGCCAGTTTAAGATGGAACAAACTTCCAGAGATATCCGATCATAATGTACGACTCCGTAATATTTATCTAAACAAAAATCAATTATATCCCATAGAGGTACAAGAAAACGGGTAGGATTATTTTTTATTAAGTTATAAAGTCGATCTAAAATCTGCCTGGTTCTTTCCCTGGTTAATCCAAATTCTTTACCTGCTTTATCTAATGTCTGAGATTTATCAAAACCGACACCTAATTTATTCAAGAAAATTTTGAAATCTCTGTCTTTGACTTTCATTAAACTCTTGATCATAGAATTGAACGAATTCCAGTTTAAACTCAAATCTTTGTTTTTTATAAGAAGATAATTTTTTATTGAACTGTGAATATTTTCTATTGTCTTTCTCCCACAATTCTTATTTTGTAATAACTGCTCTGCAGAATGCATTAGAAGTTCACCAATCGTAGTGATATTTAAATATGACATCAAATTTTCTGCTCTCATAGACAACTGTAAATAATCAAGATTATCATCGGTTTTAAACGAAGGATGAAACTTGTTAATATCCATATCGATGATTTGGGAAGAAAATAAGGGTAGTTCCTTTAATAATTTTTCGGTAACTACATAATTCGAAAGCTTGTATTTTAGTGATCTTT
>DRTC01000076.1 GCA_011372345.1 Candidatus Cloacimonadota bacterium | reverse complement strand
TCGGATTTTCCTGGAAATTGGGATAAATCAATAACCCACACCTTCAGGTGTGGGAATCAAACGCAAACAGAAAAGGAAATACGCCGTTCATGATGTTACTAAAAAAAAGATGTGTATAATGGACAGCTTAACAAGGGATTTTTATTACTGCGAAACTTGAGTTAAATTCATCAATTTGGCAAGTTGAGTTACTTTATTAGGGTTAATCTTTTTTCAAACTTGACACCGAATCACCAATAAATATTTATCAATCATAAAAAAACAGGGAGGATAAAATGCGGTTTAAAATATTTTCTTTTGAAAACGGAGCAAAAATTCCAGGAAAATTTGCGTTCTGTATTCCCTCAGAAGAAGGTCATATTTCTTTAGGAGAGAATATAAATCCTCATCTCGGTTGGGACAATATTCCAAAAGGGACGAAATCATTGGCAATTATCTGTCACGATCCTGATGTTCCTTCGGTTGGTGACGATGTGAATCAGGAAGGAAAAACAGTATCCAAAGATCTACCTCGAGTTGATTTTTATCATTGGATTCTAATCGATATTCCAACCTCAATCATTGAAATTCCTGAAGGAGCAATGTCTGAGGGAGTTATCACGAAAGGAAAAGAACCGGGGAACACCAAATATGGAATTGACGGGATCAATAATTACACTGACTGGTTTGCCGGAGATAAAGAGATGGCAGGAAATTATGGTGGTTATGACGGTCCGTGTCCACCCTGGAATGACGAAATTATCCATCATTATGTTTTTACAGTTTATGCTTTAGATGTTGAAACTCTCGGATTAAAAGGAATTTTCGGAGGTCCGGAAGTTCTGAAAGCAATGAAAGGTCACATCCTCGAAAAAGCAGAATGGATTGGAACTTATACTTTGAATCCGGAGTTGATGTAAAGATTTAAACTTTCAATCTTCTTTTATATCTTGCTCGAATTTCCAAAAAAAACTGCTCATAAGTTCCATTCATAAAATCCGGGAAAGCAGAATCTGAAGGAATAAATTTCCCTTTCCGATAGAATAAAGTCGGATCAGCATAAATTCCATTAGTAAGATAGATTTTTTGAGCATTATATTTTGCGGAAGCGAGTACAACTTTATCATAATCGAGATAACCGGGATCGAGATTTACTTTTCTTTTCCCTGAAATGGCGAGTTTATCTTCGATTTTATTACACTCGATTTTAATTTGAGCGAGAATTCCCGGATCAATTAATTTCTCAAAAGATAAAAAAATCCGATAGATCGGTTTTCCCATTTCGGATTCGTAATAATTTGTTATCTCAAAAGGAAAAGATTTACTTTTATAGTCGATACTTCCAAATTTTTGGATAAGAATTTCTTCTGCTTTTTTCAGCAAATTTTCATCTGAATACAATATTCCGCAAAATAATTTAACGGGAAGCGGTTTGTGTGGTTTCATATTTCTTCAACTTTCCGAAGCTCCTCCTGAAAAAATTCTTTCCAATAAGAATTGAAAAGTTTATGTTTTTTTCAGGTGAGATTTTGATTGATTTTTCTCTTTTTTTCTAAAAGTAAAGACTGTGCCTGCTCGATCAATTCAGGAGTAATTCCGTAAATCTTATTAATAGATGAAATATAATTTTCAGAAATTTTCTTCTTTTCTTTTCCTTTTAGAGATGTGATCCTGAAATAGTCATTGTGAACATACATCATCTTTCCATCTTGAATCTGATTCAGGCAAATTCCATTCATTGTTCCTTTGAAAAAAGAAGCTTCCCAGTATTTTTGAAACTCATCATCTGAAACTGGTTTATCCTCAAAACAATATCTCCATTTTTTATAAATTCCATCAAAAGAATAAACATGATATAATTCGTCTAAATCATCATAAACTAATTCTATCGTACTTACCTGCGTTTGAACGATATTCGATCCGTATATCAATTGTACGGGTTCGGACAGCAGATAACCAGGATCGACCAGAAATTTATTATCTTTCAAAACTACGATCAGGGCGCAATGTTCGTTTGGTCTGTTGAGCATGTCAGCAGTTATGGGATAACATTTAAAACCGTTCGAAGTTAAAATTGTTTGCAGAAAAAAAGTCAGAGAAAAACAGGTTCCACCCAATCTATTTCGGATATGATCTTCTATTATTTCTTCCGGTAAGCGAATTCTATCTTCGAATTTCTGATGTTTATTGAATTTGATGATCTTGCTGATGTTTTCATAAGGAATTTTAGAAAAATGGAGTAAAATTTCTTTCAGAAAAATAATTTCCGGTTTTTGAGAAGTCAGATTAAAATGAGATAGAAAAAGTTTAGAACTGTTTCTATCAGCTAATATGATTTGCCTTTGAATAATATTTTCCATAATATCCCATATTTGAACTTAGATCAATTTTAATATTTCTCCAGGTAATTTTCTATTTCCCATTTCGAGACCTGGATGCTGTATTCATTCCATTCTTTTTTCTTTGCCTGAATGTATTTCTCAAAAGTGTGTTTTCCCAGAGTTTCCTTGATCACTTTATCTTTCTTTAGTTCCTGCAGACTTTCATATAAAGAATGCGGGATCATCTCCACTCCGATTTCTTTTAATTTTTCATCGCTGAAATGATAAATATCCTCTTCAAGAGAGTCCGGCGGAGTCAAGTTTTTCTTAATTCCTTCCAAACCTGCTTTCAGCATAACGGCAAAAGCGAGGTAAATATTACAACTCGGATCAGCACTCCTGATTTCGACTCTTGTTGACTGCGGATTTCCTTTAAACGAACTGGGAACGCGGATGAGAGCTGATCTGTTCGTCCTTCCCCAGCAAATATAAACCGGTGCTTCGTAACCGGGAACAAGTCTTTTGTAGGAATTTACCGTCGGTGAAAGAACTGCGGACATTCCCTTGATATGAGCCAATTGTCCGGCTACATAATTATAAGCAGATTGGGAAAGTTTGTATTTGTCATTTTTATCATAAAAAGCATTTTCACGGGATTTCTGATAATAAAGACTTTGATGGACATGCATTCCTGAACCATTTTCATGAGCGAGAGGTTTGGGCATAAAAGTAGCATGAAGATTGTTTTTCTGGGCGATCGCTTTCACGACAAAACGCATTGTCGTGGCATTATCTGCCGTTTTCAGGGCTTCTCCGTATTTGAAGGAAATCTCGTGCTGACCGATAGCAACTTCGTGATGGGAAGTCTCTATCTCAATCCCGAATGCTTCGAGAGCAACGCTCATTTCCCGTCTGATATTGTAGGCTTCGTCTGTCGAAAGATCAAAATAACCGCCTTTGTCGTGTGGTAATGGTGTCAATCCATTATCGGTCTTAAAAAGGAAAAATTCCAATTCGGGACCGGTATTGAAGACAAATCCAAGATCTGCTGTTTCTTTGATAACTTTTTTCAGGATATATCGAGGATCACCTTCAAAAGGATTTCCATCCGGATTATAAATATCACAGATAAAGCGTGCTGTGCTTCCATATTCGGAATGCAGCCAGGGAATAACAGCATAAGTCGAAATATCCGGTTTCAGGTACATATCGCTTTCGCAAATCCGGGAAAATCCCTCGATCGAGGAACCATCGAACCAGACTCCGTTTCTAAAAGCATCCGGCAGTTGTTTTACGGGAATAGTCAGACTTTTTACGATTCCGTAAAGGTCGGTGAATTGCAGTTGGATAAAATTTACCATATCGGTTTTTATTTGTTCCAGGATTTTGTTCGTGTCCATTGTGTTTCCTTTACCTTTTTTTCAAACTTACCAAATTATCAAAAAATGACAAGTTTTTTTAAATCTCTTTTCTTTAAAACGAAACAAAGAGTCAAGAGGAAATTTTGTTCTTTTTAAATTTTGAGTCCACTCTAAAAAGGCAATAATTTGGAATATGTATGAAATTTTGCCCGAAATTTGGAAACTGATGAATCAGTTAATGACCTCTATCTTCTTATTAACCACCAACTTAAGTTGGTGGTT
>DRTC01000075.1 GCA_011372345.1 Candidatus Cloacimonadota bacterium | reverse complement strand
TTGTTGAACTCACCATTTCTTTTTTTATTATTAATAAAGTTTTAGGATCAGAATTTCTATGAATTTCAAGAAAAGGATGGAGTGAAAGATAGGAATGAATAATTTTAAAACAATTGATTTTAATTCCAATATTAGAAATAAGAACAAGCGAATGGACGAGAAAAGAGAAAAGGTTAAAAAGAGGGAAAGATGGGAATGTTCAAAGAAAAAGTAAAAGTTTCAAACATACAGTATCCGGAATTATCATTTGAAAAGAATTCTGGGACGATACCGGTGCGAAACATTCTTTTATACCGGAAGAATTTCTGGATAAAATTAAGATTGAACCGACTTCCAAGCGAAATTTAATTTTAGCAGACGGGAGACATGATACAAGGTTATTTGGATTCTGTGATTTCCAGATTGAGGACTTTGATGGAAATATACCGTGTCCTGTTATTTTTGCTAAAAATGGTTCAACATTCCTTCTTAGTGCTACAGCATTAGAAAATTTTGGTGTAGATGTTGATCCGATCCAAAAGAAATTAAAACCAATTTTGTCAGTTATTGGTGGATTTTTGGTTTCAAAATGAATAGAAGAATCAAACTCGCAAACTTTTACCGTTATACAGCCCGTTATGTATTATTGATCTGCGGAATCATGATATTTTTATTTGCTCTTATCTCCGGAGCCGAACCGTTTACAATAAAAGAAATCATTAAGAACAGTCCTAATTCATTTCCCTGGATTTGTTTCCTGCTTGCAGTTCTGATTGCCTGGAATAACGAATTGCTCGGCGGAATTATCATCATTCTTTTAGGACTTTCCGGAGCTTTCTTTTTCAGCATCTGGAACAACTTGTTTGAATTTATATTCTTTCTTGTATTAGGGATTATTATTTTCGGATCGTTTTTATTTTGAGTTGGTGGTTGAGGAAAAGATAATTTGTGATTTTTAAAGATTGACATTTTTGAGTAAGTAACATTTTGTAATCCGGTAATTAAAAAAGGGAAAAATTATGAAAAAAAATCTTATTTTCTTAATTCTATTTATTTTCAATTTTTTTATTTTTGCAGAATGGATCGAAATACCTGAAAATTCACGAAAGCCATTATTCGATCATATTGAGAACAATTCAGAACCTATACAATTGGAATTTTCTTTAAATGGGTATGAACAGGAAAATATCTCCGAAAGAGGATTGATCTATAAAAAAATCTCATACTTGAATGAAGGTGAGTTTTTAGAAATTGGAAAACCAGACCTTCCTCGATTTTCCCGTCTAATTGCCATTCCGAACAAAGGAGAAGTGTCATTTGAAATCATTTCTTCAGAATATGATATTCTAACAAACATCATAATTTATCCTCAACAGAAACTACAGAATGAAAGTCGACCAAAGGATCAGGAATTTTCTATTGATGAAGATTTTTATGTAAATGGTGATGTTTTCCCTGATAAAACAATTTCATTAGGAAATCCTGCCATTATGCGTGATTATAGAGTTGTTCAGATAACCGTGAATCCGTTTCAATTTGATCCGAAAATGAAAGAATTGAAAATCATCAAAAACATAGATTTTATTATAAATTGCACAAATAAAAATGGAATAAATATTAAATGGGATATCAATAAAAAATCTCATTCCTTCGTGTCATTATACTCATCAGCAATCATCAATTACGATTCAATAAGATCAAGAAATGATGAATATCAACAACCGTCCTATCTCTTTATTTATCCAACCAGCACCTCCGTAGAACAGAATCTTCAATATCTAATCGATTGGAAACATCAAAAAGGTTACGATGTTGTTGCTGCCAATACTTTTGAAACAGGATCAAGTTTGAGTTCGATTAAAAGTTATATCCAAAATGCTTATGATAGTTGGGAGAATCCACCCGAATTTATCTGTCTCATTGGAGATGCAGGCGGAAATTTTTCCATTCCAACAGCTCATCTCGACGGCGGAGAAGGTGATCATTTTTACACTTTACTCGAAGGAGATGATGTCCTGTCCGATGCTTTTATAGGTCGTCTTTCTTTCAACGATATATTTGAATTCCAGACAATAATCTCAAAAATTTTACATTATGAAAAAGAACCTTATCTCGAAGAAACAGATTGGTACAATAAAGCTTTACTGGTCGGTGATCCGACTGATTCCGGTCAATCCTGTGTTGACACTAAAATCTTCATAAAAGAAATGATCGATGAACATTGCGGGAATATTATTTGTGAAGAAGTCTATTCCGAACCCTGGGTATTACAGATGAGCAATGGATTTAATAGCGGCGTAAGTTATTTTAATTATCGTGGTTTTATTGGAATGAGTGGATGGAGAAATTGGCACATAAATAATCTTAGTAATGGTTTTATGCTTCCTGCAGCTGTTTCTTTAACATGTGGAACAGGAGATTTTGAAGGGACGTCTGATTGTATTAGTGAACGATTTTTAAAAGCCGGTTCTCCTGCAATTCCAACCGGAGCAATTGCAGCTATTGGAACAGCAACAACCGACACAAATACCTGTTTCAACAACTGTATGGATGCTGGAATTTATTATGGAATATTTGTTGATAAAATTCCTCATATCGGAGGATCTTTAAATAGAGGAAAACTGAATCTTTATAATTCATATCCTAATAATCCTTATAATGCAGTTTATAAATTTTCCTATTGGAACAATCTAATGGGTGATCCCGGATTGGAAATGTGGACTAAAATTCCGGAAGAAATGAATGTAGATTATTCCACCCAAATCCCTATTGGAAGTAATTATTTGGAAGTATCAGTTCATGACAATAATGGGTTTCCTCTTGAAAATGCCTGGGTAACAGCTTCAAATACAGAGGATGAGATATTTTCCACAGCTTATACAAATTCCGAAGGTCAGGTAATTCTTCCGATCAATGCCGAAACTGAAGGAAATGTGGATCTAACCGTTACCAAACAGAATTATATCCCTCATCTCGGAAGTTTTGAGATTATCCAATCCGATA
>DRTC01000074.1 GCA_011372345.1 Candidatus Cloacimonadota bacterium | reverse complement strand
TCTTCTTGCTGTTACAAACGAAGCAATCTCTTGCTTCACATTAAGTTAGAGGAGCAGATTGCTTCGGAAGAATTTCTTTGAATGAGACCTCGCAAAGACAATTTTAAATTATGCAGAATCCATTAAATGAGTTTTAATAAATGAGGTAGGAAAATGAAAAGGATACTTATTGTCGAAGACGAGTATATTATTGCGGAAGACCTGAAATTAATTTTAAGGAAATTCGGTTATCCTGATGTTTCGGTCGCTCGTTCAGCAAATAAAGCTGTGGAAATAATAGAACATGAAAAAACTGATCTGGCTTTGATAGACATTAAATTAGAAGATGGAATGACAGGCTTGGAATTATCAGAAAAAGCTCAAAAAGAATACAATATTCCTTTTATTTTTATAAGTGCTTTTTCTGAAAAGGAAATTGTAGATAGGGCAATGAAAACAAATCCGGTTGCTTATTTATTGAAACCAATCCAGGATAATGAATTAGAGAATTATATCAAGGATGTATTCGGGGGAAAAAAAACGAATCTATTCGAGTCGTAAGAACGAAGTTCGACGACTTGAAACAGCTTGGATAGCAATTGGTTTCGACTCGTCGATCCTTACGAGTCGAATCTAATTCTCAATTTTCAACACTTTTGCTCCCCGTATCTTTCTTTCTTTTAATTCGAGAAGAGCAATATTCGTTTCTTCCAATTTATAAACTTGATATTCCGGTTGGAGCGGGATTTCAGCAGCAAGTTTTAGAAATTCCTCGATATCTTTCCGAGTTACATTAGCAACACTTTTAATTTCTTTTTCCTGCCAGAGATGTTGAGCATAATTTAATTTCAGGAGATATTCTTTATCGATCTCTTCTTTACGGATAGCATTAATAATAAGTCTACCGGCAGGCTTCAGATTTTTCATTGCTTCCACGATCGGCTTCCAAACCGGCGTCGTATCGATGATGGCATCAAGTTTTCCAGGACATTCGGTTTCTGTATCACCAGACCAGAAGGCTCCAAGTTTAAGAGCAAATTCTTGTTCTTTTTTACTGCGGGCAAAAACAAATATTTTAGAATCAGGAAATTTATGTTTGACCAGCAACAGGACGAGATGTCCGGAAGCTCCGAAACCGGTTAAACCTAAATTTTGCCTGTTTTGAAGGTTCGTTAATTTCAAGGAGCGATATCCAACTCCGCCTGCGCAAAGAAGCGGAGCAGCTTCTTCATCAGAAAATATTTCCGGAATTTTGTAAGCAAAATCCTCCGGAACAGTCATATATTCCGCATAACCGCCATTTGCATCTCTTCCTGTAGCAATGAAATCTTTACAGAGATTTTCCTTACCATTCAGACAAAAATCACATTTTCCACAAGCTGAAAAGATCCAGGCAACTCCAACTCTTTCTCCGATTTTGAATCTCTTTGCTTTTTCTCCCTTCTCAACAACTTTTCCGATAACTTCATGTCCGGGAATGATCGGAAAATGGGGAGGAGGTGTTCGTCCTTCGATCTCATCGAGTTCGGTGTGACAAACTCCGCAAACCGAAACTTTAAGTAAAATCTCTTTTTTTTCCGGTTTAGGAATTGGAATATCGACCAATTCCAATGGATTTCTGTTCTTTTTCAGATTTGTGATTTTATTGAGGATCATTGCTTTCATAGTTGCTCCGTAGTTTCATTATCATTCCCAATCCCCGATTGGGAATGCAATTTTTTTGGAAATCCTTGTTTCATTTTTTTTCCTCACTCTAATATTCCAATTCCACTTTGGAAAGGAATTTAATTTCAAAACAGGGTTTAGATGAATATTATGTTCCCGATCAGGGGATTGGGAACAATGCTGTAACTCGGAACTTGTTCCGAGTATTATTTTTTTTCATTATCATTCCC
>DRTC01000073.1 GCA_011372345.1 Candidatus Cloacimonadota bacterium | reverse complement strand
TAAATAATGATTTCAGCCATCTTCAATTTACTTGGTTCTCTTGGTGTATTCCTTTTTGGAATGCGGGTTATGAGCGATGGTCTGCAGAAAGTTGCCGGCAATAAAATGCAGTCTATCCTGAATTTTATGACCAAGAACAGGTTCGTTGCTGTTCTAACCGGTTTTCTGATAACTGGTTTAATTCAATCTTCATCAGCAACTACTGTGATGGTCGTCAGCTTTGTTAATGCGAGTTTATTGAACCTCACTCAAGCTATCGGCGTGATCATGGGAGCAAATATCGGAACGACTGTCACGACCTGGATCGTTTCATTTTTTGGATTCAAATTCAAGATCACGGCAATTGCTCTTCCCATAGTTGGAATCGGTCTTCCCTTTATTTTCTCGAAATTCAAGAAAAGACGCGATTTCGGAGAAGTCCTGATCGGATTTGGTTTATTATTTCTGGGTTTGATGTTTCTCAAAGAATCTGTTCCTGATATAAAAAATAATCCGGAAATACTGGCTTTCCTCCAGAATTACACAGATATGGGATTTTTATCTTTCCTTATCTTTGTTGGAGTCGGCACATTTCTGACCGTTATTGTGCAATCATCGAGTGCAGCGATGGCGATCACAGTTACTATGGCTTTCAAAGGTTGGATAGATTTCCCAACTGCGGCTGCTGTTGTTCTCGGAGAAAACATCGGGACAACTATTACCGCTTATCTCGCCTCGATAGGAACTTCAGTTAATGCCAGACGAGCAGCGAGAGCTCATTTCCTTTTTAATACTTTCGGCGTAATCTGGATAGCTTTTATTTTTAAATATTTTACTGCATTTATCTTAAAAATTGCTCCCTGGGATCCATTTCTAACAAATGAAAATGGTCAGTCTGTTAATCTTCCTTTGAATTTGTCATTATTCCATACGATTTTCAATATAATGAACACGATCATTTTCATCTCTTTTATTCCTAAACTTGCTTTATTGGTCGAAAAGCTGGTCAAACCGAAAGAGCGTGATAAAATAACAGAATATAAACTGGATTACATTTCAACAGGACTGCAGGATACAGCACAAATGAACATCTTGAATGCTAAAAATGAGATCACGAAAATGTCCGATATAACGGAAAAAATGTTCAAAACATTTTTAGAGGTTTTCAATAATCCTGACAAAAAAATGGGCAGGAAAATCGAAGAATTAAAAAAAATGGAAGAAATGACGGATCAAATGCAGGAAGAGATCACAAAATATCTGCTCGAGTGTTCGAAAGAAGAATTGAGCGAAAAAAATGTACAGAATGTGAATGCCATGATGAGAATTGTGAATGAGCTGGAAAGTATTGGAGACAGTTGTTATAAGTTGTCATTGTTATCCCAGAGAAAATATAATAAGCAGCTTGAATTTAATGAAAAAATCTACAATGAGATCAATGATTATTCGAACCTGATCTTCGAATTTATTAAATTCTACACTGATAATTTGAATGTTCATTTAAGTAGAAAAGACCTGGACTTTGCCATTAACTTGGAAAATAAAATAAATACATCCCGCAACAATTTACGGAAAGCAGCTCGCAAAAGATTACAGGAAGGTTCCGAAGTTCGTTCCGAGCTTCTTTATCTCGATATTTTGAAGAATTTCGAGCATATCGGAGATAATGCTCTGAACATTTCTCAAGCATTAAGGCAGTTCTACTAAACCTTGAAAACAGTTTCTCGCAGAAGAATTTCTTCATCTAAATTTTTTCAATGGTTGGAATAACAAATTTAGATGAAACCAGGATAATAAGTTATCCTTCCTATTAAACTCATCCTGCTGTCCTTCTCTTTTTGATGAGATATGAAAGATATTCCAAAGAGAAGGAACATTAGAAAAGCAAGAAGAAATTCAGAATCATTTCTTCAAAAACAATATCAATCCAAATAAACCATGAAAGAGAAAAAATACCAAAATTATCATTTGAGACCAATTTACCTGTATAAACTCTGATACAGCAGGAATATCATTCATTAGTTTTGCTGCGACAATTCCTAAAATTACAGCACCTAAAGTGAAGTGATTAACTTTGTAATAAAGGTAATAATCTCTTTCATCTAAATTTCTTTTTCGTAAGAAATAATAAACAATTGCTCCACCTCCCATTCCAATTGGAAGACCTTCTATCAAACTTGTTGGTTCCTTCATAAGAATTATCAAAATAATGAAGATTGCTCCAAATATGACTTCAAAAATGAAATCAAAGATACATAATTTTCTCGTAATTTTCATTTTCCCTTTCTCCTTTTCAAACTTCTTCTCCTGTCCAACCAATAATCGCAGCCGGAAGTGTATGCGCCAGATAAATCAAACAAGCAGCCATTAAAACATCAATTGGTTCTCCTTCGGCAACTGCAAAAAGCAGGATCAATGCTAAACAAATGATGACAAATATACTATAAGAGATCCTGATTGCTTTATGAACGATTTGAATTTCCCTTTCATCGAGTTTTTTCTGTGGAGTGTGAACGAGCTTCCACAATCCGTTCTTTTTGAATGCAGAATTAAAACTGATAATTATTGCTGTGATGGGAATTAACTCGATGAGAATAAAGAG
>DRTC01000072.1 GCA_011372345.1 Candidatus Cloacimonadota bacterium | reverse complement strand
CTTTACTTCCCGGTAAAATTTTTGATTATATTTTCCAGGAATACATAAGTCGGAATGGAAATTATAGATCTTTGCATCCGGTAATTTATCCCTCAAATAATGAGCAATTTTGAGAGAATACATGCAACAAACACTGGAACAGTAACCTTGGTGTTCGCGACCAACACATTGAATGATAGCGATAGATTTCGGAGGTTTGTCTCCTTTGCGAAGAGTAATTTTTCCTTCGGTCGGTCCATTGGAAGCGTACAATCTTTCCAATTCCATTGCAGTAAACACATTCGGATGTTTTCCGTATCCAAATTGAGAAAATCCGTTCGGATCGAGAATATCAAAACCGGTTGCTACAATGATCGTTTCTACACTCAAATCCACTTTTTCATCTTTTTCAGTGAGATCGATGGCTCCGAACATACAGGCTTCCACACAAATATTACAGGTTTTCTTGCCGGAAAGTTGGAGGCAATATTCAGGATCGATAGCAGGAACATTTGGCAGGGAACCAGCACAAGGAACATAAATCGCTTTTTTATCGGAAAGATTCTGTTCAAATTCATTTTTCAAACTTACAGGACAGGGATCATAACACATTCCACAACCGATACAAGCAGTAAGGCTTACATATCGTGCTTTCTTATTTACAGTAACCGTGAAATTTCCTGATTCACCTTGCACTTTTTCCACTTCGGAAAGTGATAAAAGTTCGATGTTCTCGTTTTGCAGAACTTCCTGCTGTTTGGGAGCTATCATACAAGTCGAGCATTCCATATTGGCAAAAACTTCCTCATATTTGATAACATTTCCACCAATAATGAGATCTTTCTCGATTAGATATACTTTTTTACCGGCATTTGCCAGCAGCAAACTTGCTTCTATTCCGGCAACACCAGCTCCAATTACTAAAACATTATTGTTATCCACATTTCCTTCCTTGTTTTTTTAGAACATTATAGATATGGATTAGTCCGGACAGGATTTGGACCCATCTTTTTAATTTTTTCCGTGAACTTGTTTACTACTTCCGCATAGCGTTTTCCTTCGGAAGCAGATACCCAGGATAACTGTAATCTTTCCGGATCTATTTTCAGAGTTTCAACCACTTTTTTCATTAAAGCAAATCTTCTACGGGCATAATAATTTCCTTCTTCATAATGACAATCACCAGGATGACAACCGGCAATCAGGATTCCGTCTGCTCCCATTAAAAAAGTCGTTAAAACCAAATTCGGATCGATCCTGCTTGTACACATAACCCTGACCACTGTTATCGATGGTTGAATTTCCAACTTGGCAGCACCTGCCAGATCAGCTCCGGCATATGAACACCAGTTACAAAGAAAACCTACTATTTTAGGAGTAAATTCTTCTTTCATTATTCCTCACACATTTATATTGAACTAAAACCTTGCGAATGGTTACATACAGAGAAATTCTAACTAATAGACCTTCGCAATGGTTGACCTTACTTCCCGACCATTACGGAGGATTCGTTCCTCAACCATCCGTAAGGTCTTTATAAGAACACATTTGTTCTGGTTGGATTTTCTCCAAAACTTTTTATTTCTTCAGTATATTCATTACTGACTTTGGCAAATTTCGGTCCTTCCGATGCTGAAATCCAGGATAATTTCAACCTTTTGGTATCTAATCCGAGAGAATCAAAAACTTTAGTTAAGAGGACGAATCTTCTCCTGGTATGATAATTTCCTTCCTGGTAATGACAATCACCCGGATGACAACCACCGATCAGAACTCCATCAGCACCATTCAAAAAGGCTTTTACAACGAACATCGGATCCACTCTACTGGAACACATAACTCTTATCGGCAAAATGGAAACAGGATATTTCATTCTGCTGGTGCCGGCTAAATCTGCTCCCGCAGAAGTACACCACTTGCACAGAAAACTTACGATTTTGGGTTTGAATTCTTTCATAATTTCATTTCCTTTGAAAACCTTGCGAATGGTTGCAAACCTTCGCAAGGGTTGACCTTTACTTCCCAACCATTACGGAGGTTTCGTAATCTTGATTGAGTTTTTGAAAGAATATCAAGATTAAATCTCAACCATCAGTAAGGTCTTGTTATCAACTCGTATAAATCTGGATCATATTAAGCACCTGTTCATCAGAAAGATTCTTCTGTTGAGCCGCACTCGAAGGACAAACAGTGATACAGGAACCGCAACCTTCACACAGCACATCATTGACAATGGCAACTTTCGCAAGTTCATCCAATTCTCTGGCACCATAAGGACAGGCTGCCACGCAAATTCCGCATCCTGAGCAGAGTTCCGTATTTACATCCGCGACAATAGGAGAATGGAAGATCTTATCATTAGAAAGTAATGCCAGCACCTTGGCAGCTGCTCCCGATGCTTGTGAAACTGTATCCGGAATATCTTTTGGTCCTTGAGCAGTCCCTGCCAGGTAAAAACCTGCCTGTACGCTCTCAACAGGTTTTAATTTGGGATGTGCTTCGATCAGAAATCCATTTTCGTCGGTATTTAATTTTAAGGTATTTATTAATTTAGCAGCATTAAAATTAGGAACGATCGCTTGAGCCAGAACTACCATATCAGCTTCAATCTCTATTTTCTTACCTGTTAGAGTATCGATTCCACTGACGATCATTTTATCAGCTTCTTTATAAATGCGCGCAACTTTACCCCGAAAATAAACAATTCCTTCTTCAGTTACCGCCTGCTGGACAAACTCCTCATATCGTTTTCCGCCGGAACGAATATCAATATAAAAAATATAGGGCTGTCCGTCATGAACTTTATGTTTATATAATTTTGCGTGTTTCAGGGTGTACATACAGCAAATTCGGGAACAATACGGATTATGCCTTTCCGGATCTCGGGAACCTGAACATTGAATGAACACGATTTCTTTAGGAACTTTTCCGTCAGAAGGACGATGCATTTCTCCCTCGGTCGGTCCGGTTGCGGAAAGGATTCTTTCAAATTGCAGACCGTTCAGCACATCAGGATATTTTCCGTATCCGTATTCCGCCATCTTCTCAACCGGATATAGATCAAACCCGGTAGCAACGATCACCGCTCCGATCTCTTCTTCAAAAGTTTCCGGTTTTTTATCATAGTCGATTGCATTCGGCTGACAAATATCGCGGCATTTTGTGCAGGCAATCGGATTAAACCCAAGGCAATTTTCAGTATCGATGGTAAAGGTGGCGGGAATTGACTGTGGAAACGGAATATAAATAGCCTTTCTCCAGGCAAGACCTTCGTCATATTCGCTGGGAACTATAACCGGGCAAACATCCGTACAATCATCACAAATGGTGCATTTATCCGGATCGACATATTGAGGTTTGCGGTTGATCTTCACTTTGAAATTCCCCACAAAACCTTCGATCGATTCAACTTCACTATTTACATACAATTTAATATTCGGCTGTTTATTGATTGCCACCATTTTGGGAGTCATAATACATTGAGAACAGTCCAAGGTAGGAAATGTTTCCGAAAGCTGGATCATGTGACCGCCGATGGAAGGACTTTTCTCAACTAAAATTACTTCATATCCGCCATCCGCAATATCGAGGGCTGCTTGAATGCCGGCAATTCCTCCTCCGATAATAAGAACTTTTTTCGTGAGAGGAGCGGAAATCGGATATAAAGATTCATTAAGTCTCAATTTTTCTATTGCTGTCTTAATGATCAAATTCGCTTTCCGGGTCGCTTCTTCCATATCATTATGAACCCAACTGCACTGCTCACGAATATTTGCTACTTCTAATTGATGCCTGTTGATGTTCACTTCCACCAGATCATCCTGGAAAGTCATTTCGTGAAGTGTCGGTGAACATGCTGCCACAACAACGCCATCGAGTTTATGCTCGATAACTGTTTCTTTGATCAGTTTCTGTCCCGGCTCGGAACACATAAAAATATAATTTTCTATATAAGCAACACCGGGATAAGCAGCAATATCTCTCGTTAATTTTTCAACATCGACAGTGCCTTTGATATTCACACCGCAATGGCAAATAAAAACTCCGATTCTTTTCATTACATTCCTCTATAATAAAGTATATACATTGAAGTTAGATCAATTTCTTTTCTTTTAATAACGGTTCCGGATCTACATAATGCAGTTTGCTCCAATTATGATCCCATCCTGTTCCCAGAGCAATAGACATCAATTCCGTGAAATAAAAAACAGGCATTTTCTCAAAATCTATAAATTCTTCACCTGTTTCCTTTTGTCTTTGATCAAGGTTGAACGCACAAAGAGGACAACTCGTTATAATCGCTTCACAACCGGACCTTCTGGCAGAATTGATGATCTCATAAGTTCTTCTGATGGTTACATCTTTTTTGGTTATGGTTTGATATGCTCCGCAGCATTCCAGACGAAGCGGGAAGGTTATATTTTCTGCTCCGAGAGATGTAAGCAGGTCTTCAATGATTACTGGATCTTCAAAATCATCGATAGAAAATTCTTTTGGTCTCAACAATAAACATCCGTAATATGAACCGATCTTTAAAGAAGTCAAAGGTTTGACTACTTTCTCTTTGATTTTTTCAAAAGTGAT
>DRTC01000071.1 GCA_011372345.1 Candidatus Cloacimonadota bacterium | reverse complement strand
TGATTATTTTATATGTTTTTTGTTCTCTCGATAAAAATTTATTTTTATGTCTTATTTCATTGGTAATATCTTCACCTTTCAGGAATGGTTCTAATAGATCGATTGGTAAATGGAAACGCTTTTTATAGGAAACGGAATTGTGTTTTATCTTCAGTTCTACCAGGTTATCATCATTACAATTTTCTTCCCGGCAATATCTCCTTATCCGAATTTTAAAACGGAATTTCCTGCGATTGATATATTCTTTGAATAATAAAAAGTCTTTTGAATCGAAATATGTCGTTTGAATATGAGATACCGGATTGTTTCCGTTAAAAATATGAACAGGCATATATTTTTCCAGAGCTTGTTTAATTTCTTCAAAACTATGCTCGATGATGAGATATTTTCGTTCTTTTCTTTTGAATTCCAGATTATAAGTCATTTCTCTTTCCTCATCTGATGAGCAGCATTTTCTTTTGAAGTTTCAGATCACCATTCGTGAGAATATAAAAATAAATTCCCGAACCGACTTCCATGTTGTTTTCATCTTTCCCGTCCCAAATTTTGGAGTAAAGCGACGGTTTCGTTTTTGTATCAACTTGGCTGATACAGTCCAGAGTTCTCACTTTCTGTCCTTTGATATTATAAATTATAATCTCTGCATTTCCGTCAGAAGCCGGACTTCGCTCTCCGTTCTCTATGCTAAGGTTGAATGAGATTGTTGTTTTTTGATTGAATGGATTCGGGAAATTGCTCATCTGCATAATCCTATTTGGAGCAGCATCCATTTCCTCGATTTTTGTAATTCCATCCAGGTTTTCAGCATCGAAAGAGGGAGTCATTTCAATAAAATCTCCTATTCCGTTTGGATAACGACCGGTGCTGATATCGGTTGTTTGCAGTCCGAAAGTGATCTCATCAATGATTTCCGTTTCAGGATTTGTCAAAATTACGGATTCACCGGAAGCGGATAATTTGAAAGAAGCATGCAATCCATCTTGTTCTTCATCATTATCAGTCCAGATTATCAGGAAGTCATATGCAAATATGGTCGTATCCGGGAATTGCCATTTTGTCGGATTTGTCGGATCATCGGAAAGAAAATATCCGGTTAGAGAAATATCTTCACCGGAATTGTTATAGAGTTCAACCCAATCGTCGTATTCCCCATCCTGATCGGGAACGATCGTATCATTAGAAGCTAAAAATTCATTGATTACCAGATCTTCTTCATTTACGCTGTTTATTTCTATAGAGTAAAATTCATATTCTGCTCTTTTAGGAGAAAAATTGACAGCTTCCTCATTTTCAGCAAAAATATAATATTCGAGATTTCCAAATCCAACTTCTATGGAAATTCCATATACGCCATCATTTGAATCTCCATCATTATGCTCTCCGTCGTCGAACATTTGAATATTCTCAAATTTGGGAGAATAATTCTGACGAAAACCGAGTTTAACCAGATCGGCATTATTGACTTCTACTACAAAATTCACCATAGTTCCCGGTTCGACATTTTCCGGTTCATAAGAGATTTCAAAAATTTCAGGAGGAATTCCCTGAAAATCAGGATGATTTAAAATATAATCGATTCTCGTCTCCATCAGTTGTGTGATACCAACAATCTGCATGGGACCGATTCCGACCGTATTATAGACATTGTTCAAAAATTCATTGTAGGAAAAAAACATATTCTGATCAGCCTGCACATCATTATCGATGATCTGTTGGATTTCCAGAGCGCGATCGAGATACCAGTTGTTCGAGAAATTTTCTTCGATCAGAGTTTTCAGGTGAGCAATATAGATTTTCTGATAAGTTGGAATAGTTAGAATTCTATAGATGATCGGATAATTTGGATTGGAAATATTCAGAAACGGATCGAGATGCTGCATCTCATAAATATTCAAAGGAGGACCACCGATCAAAGAATGAAATCCTCCAAAATTTTCGTTCAAATCCCACAAGATCGGACAAAATCGACCGTAACTATCTTGAAACAAATAATAATTATGACCGAAATTGATAGGAGCATCGAGATTGACCATAAGGATATCAAAAGCAAGCATCCAGAGATGACCATCAACATTTAGAACTTCCTCGACTTGTTCCGTATCATTGTTGAAAATATCCAGGAAATTGATGAGTTCATTCCAACCTGTATTCGATTCAAGCTCAAAACAATTCATATAATCTGTCGAATCCGAACCGAAATATCCCCAAACTTCGGTATCTGCTGCTCCTGACAATTCACCTTTGAAACGAGCATTATCATCGTTGATAAAATGAGTTCTCATAAAATATTTATCGACATCCTGAACACTCGTATAGAGTCCGATCAACTGGTCGTTTATATAAACATTGCAATAATTAGCCAGGCTTGCCGGCATATAATTGCGTGCGATTTCATAACTCAAAGTTTCTCTGACAAAACTCGGATCTTTAAAACCATTGGCGAGTTTGAGAGTTCCGTATCCCTCGATTTCCTGGTCATCGATGATATGATCCAGTTTGATATTCAACGGATTTTTTACATTATTCGGGTTATAAGAACTATTTCCTTTATAGCGAACTCCGACGCTGTCAAATTGAATAGCGTTGATGATTGCAGTTCCTACGAGTCTTTCCTCGTTTCCTTCTATAACTAATTGATCCAGAATTTCATCCCAGTTTTCTTCGGAAAAAAATATTTCGATGGTGTTGATTGTATTTATATCATAAAAAACTTGAGAATGAATAATTCCAATAAAAATAATAAGCAAAATCAGAGTATAAAATTTTTTCATTTTCATCACCTTTTTCTAAACTTATAATATTTGACATTTGGAAATAGGAAATTCTGCGTTTTTTAATCTTTTTTCATTTGCAATTATTTCTCGATATTAAAAAAGAAAATTTAAATTTGCTTTAAACTCCGTAAATCGTTATGAAAACATAATGCCCTCAATTCTATTAACAATAATTTATCTTTAAATATCGTAGGAGTTTACTGTCAACTTTTTAATTTCCGGTGTGAATTTTTCCGTTTTAATTTCATTGAGTTTGTAAGAAAATAATTCTCTTATTGATTAAAGGTTGACAACAAATTAAGATTTCAAAATTTTCCTTCAAATTTAATTAAAACTGGAGGAATTTTATGGCACAAAAAGTAACGATTTTTGGGGCAGGTTTGGTTGTCAAACCGATGGTCGATTATCTGGCAGGAAAAGGTTATGAGATCACTGTTGCCAGCAGAACATTAAGTAAAGCGGAAAAACTGGCAGAACCTCATGACAATGTTTATGCAAAGCAGTTCCTGACTGATGGTGATGATGCAATGGAAGATTATGTAAAAGAAAGCGATCTGGTTGTGAGTTTACTGCCTGCCAATTATCATGTGAAAGTAGCAAAAAAGTGTATTCAACTCAAGAAAAATATGGTTACAACTTCTTATATAAGCCCTGAGATGAGAGCTTTGGATCAGGAAGCAAAAGATGCTGGAGTTATTATTCTCAATGAGATTGGAGTTGATCCGGGAATCGATCATATGAGTGCTATGAAGATTTTCCATAAAGTTGAAGAAGAAGGCGGGAAGATTGTCAGTTTCATGAGTTATTGCGGCGGACTTCCGGCTCCGGAAGCGAATACAAATCCGCTTGGTTATAAGTTTTCCTGGGCTCCCAAAGGAGTTCTCAAGGCTGCTGGAAATGGTGCTCGTTTTATGTTAGATGGAGAAATCAAAGAGATCGAAGGAAAAGATCTTTTCAAGAATTACTGGTTCGTGGATGTGGAAGGAGCAGGAACACTTGAAGCTTATCCGAACAGAGATTCGATGGGTTATGTCGATCTTTATAATCTAAAACATCTAAAGACAATGTATCGCGGAACATTCAGGAATATCAGTCATTGCGATACCTGGTACATTCTATCGCAAATGGGATTTTTTAAAGAAGATGAAATTTTTGAAAATCTGACCGGAACAGTTAAGGAGTTTATCCTGACAAAAATGTTTAAAAAGGATAAAAATGATTGTTTGAGATGCTTCCTGGCAAAAGAATATAACCTTCCGGAAACAAGTGTAATCCTGAAAAAATTCGAATGGCTCGGATTTTTTGATGATACTCCAATTCCGATCAAGAAGGGAGGAGCAGTTGATGTTCTGACTGCGATCATGCTGGATAAAATGTCTTATAAAGAAGGAGAACGAGATTTGCTGGTTCTTCATCATCAATTTATTGCGGAATATTCTGATAAGAAGCAGAAAATCACTTCTACGATGATCGATTTTGGAATTCCAAACGGAGATTCATCAATGGCAAGAACAGTCTCACTTCCGGCAGCGATTGGGGTTCATATGATCCTTAAGGGTGAGATAAATGTCAAAGGTGTTCACATGCCGATCCTTCCAAATATTTATAATCCTGTTTTGAAGGAATTGGAGAAACTGGATATTAAAGTTATTGAGAGATTTTATTAGAAGATAAATCTTGAGAAAGTTACTATCGGAGAAAATCTTTTATATAGACCTTCTCAATGGTTACTAAAAGAGTGTCAGATAAAATCCTTGAAAAGATTCAGCAGGAAGAAAATTTCTTATAAATCTTTTCAAGGTTAAAAATCCGTGCTTATCAGCGAAAGTCAGCGGCAAAAAGTCAGTGTGTAGTCAGTGAAAGTTTGTGGCAAAAAAAATCTGTGGCAAAAAAGGAAGAAAATGAAAAAAATAGGTATTAAAAGAGAAACAAAAAACAGATGGGAAGCTCGCGTTCCTTTAAATCCAAAAGCAGTTAAGAAACTGATCAGTAAAGGTTTTAAAGTGATCGTGCAACCAGCAACGATCAGGATCTATCGAGATGAAGAATTCAAAAAAGTCGGAGCAATAATTTCGGAAGATCTTTCGGATTGCGATTTGATTCTCGGTGTAAAAGAAATCCATATTGAAGAGATGATTCCCGGAATTCCTCATCTTTTCTTTTCTCATGTGATCAAAGGACAGGATTATAATATGCCGATGTTACAGCATATCCTGGATAATAATATCACTCTTTTCGATTATGAAAAGATCGTTGATAAAAAAGGCAGACGACTTGTCTTTTTTGGGAAATTTGCCGGAAATGCAGGAATGGTCGATACACTCTGGGGACTTGGTCAGAGATTGAAACTGCAAAATGGGATCGATACTCCTTTCCTGAAAATCAAACGAGCATATGAATACGAAACTGTTCATTATGCGATCGAACATCTTAAAATAATCGGCAAGGAAATAGAAGAAAACGGTTTGCCCGAAAAAATCTGTCCCTTGAATATTTTCCTACTTGGATATGGCCATGTTTCTTATGGTTGCAGAGAAATTCTTAATGCTTTACCAGTCATAGAGATCGAACCCGATAAATTGAAAGAACATCAAAAAAACTACCAACACAATAAAGTATATTTAACTACTTTCAAAGAAAAACATCTTGCCCAGAGAAAAGATGGAAGCGATTTTGATTTGCAGAATTTTTTTAAAAATTGTTCTGAATACAGATCTAAATTTGATAGATATCTTCCCTATTGTAGTGTTTATATGAATACAATATACTGGGAACCGGATTGTCCTGTTTACTTAAAAAAAATAGATTTGGAAAAAATTCAGGGAGAGAAACAAAAACTGATAATAATTGGAGATATTAGCTGTGATATAAATGGTTCTGTTCAAGCAACTGTGAAATCCACTTATCCGGATGATCCGATTTATATTTATGATGCTAAAACAGGCGAAGCTACTGATGGTTTGGTGGGAGAAGGTTTTGCCGATATGGTAGTAGATAATCTTCCCTGCGAATTTTCCAAAGAAGCTTCCGATTATTTTTCCAAAACATTAGAGCCGTTCATCGAAAAAATGCTATTGTGTGATTGTGGTAAAACTATCGAAGAATCAGATTTGCCAGATGAAATAAAAGGTGCATGCATCACTCATCAAGGAAAATTGCAACCGGATTTCAAGTATTTGGAAGAGTTTTTGAAGTTGAATTAGTTGAATCAGTTGAACTTGTTGAATTGGGAAAAAACATTGAGAAGGTTACCCGCAGAGGATTTTTTACAATCCAACCTTCTTAAGGATTATCCAATCAAGTAACACGAAACCGTTGAAAAGATTTAGCAGGAAAAGTTTCGCTTATAAATCTTTTCAAGGTTCATAATCTGTGTTCATCCGCGAAGATCAGCGGACAAGAAGTCAGTGTCAGTCTGTGAAAGTCTGTGGAAAAAGGAGAATAAATGATCGTTACAGCCGGAAACAAAGGCAAAGGAATCCGTTCTGATTGCTTTGTTACATTGGAAATAACACAATCCGGAGGAATCAATATAGAATTGATCAGCAAAGTTCAAACTTTATTTGGAGATTCCATCCTGAAATTATGTAAGGAAGAGCTTGAATTTTTCGGAATCAAGAACTGCAAAATCAAAATCGAAGATAGCGGAGCTTTGAATTACATTTTAGCAGCCAGAATCGAAGCTGCAATTAAAAAGAGCATCGAAACTGATAAAGAATTTTTATTGGAAATGCTCCCGCAAAATGATTACAGAACAGAAAAGGATACTTACCGTCGTTCTCGTCTTTACCTTCCCGGAAATACTCCCAAACTGGCTCTAAACGCTGGAATTCACAGTCCTGATGGAATTATTCTCGATCTGGAAGATTCAGTTGCTCCAGCTAAAAAGTTTGAAGCCGCGATTCTGGTTCGGAATGCTCTCCGGTCAGTGGATTTTTATGGTGCGGAAAGAATGGTTCGTATCAATCAAATTCCAAGAGGTCTCGATGATCTGGATTATATCATTCCTCATAATGTGAATTTAATTTTAGTCCCGAAATGCGAAAGTGCAGAACAAATCCAACAAGTGAATCAAAAAATTGAAGAAATTTCAGAACAGAAAATTTCCGACACAAAAATCTACTTGATGCCAATCATTGAAAGTGCATTGGGAATTATCAAAGCGTTTGAAATCGCATCTGCAGCAGAAAATGTAGTTTCCCTGGCAATCGGTTTGGAAGATTATACTGCGGATCTGGGAACCCAGAGAACCAAAGAAGGAAAGGAGACTTTCTTCGCTCGTTGTCAAATCGTGAATGCGGCTCGAGCTGCCGGAATTCAACCGATAGATTCAGTCTTTTCCGATGTTTCCGATATGAAAGCCCTCAAACAGAATGTGCTGGAATCCAAATCTCTCGGATTTGATGGAATGGGTTGTATTCATCCGCGCCAGATCAAAATTATCCACGAATATTTTGCTCCCAATGAGAAAGAAATCGAAAAAGCGAAAAAGATCGTTAATGCTTTTCATATCGCAACGGAAAAAGGACTTGGGGTTGTTTCTCTCGGCTCAAAAATGATCGATCCGCCGGTCGTGAAAAGAGCTCAACGAACCATCGAGCAGGCGATCGAAGCGGGGAAATTGGAAGAGAATTGGAGAGAGGAATTATAAGAGTTAAGAAGGTTGAAAAGGAGTTTAATATGAACTTACTCGAAATGAATTCAAAAAAGATTAAAAAACTTTGCGCAGCGCATTATGTTTCAAAATTATATGCTTTTGGCTCAATACTTAAAGGTAATTTTACATCGAAAAGTGACATTGATTTTTTAGTTGATTTCGCAGATATTGGTTTGGAAGATTATGCAGATAATTATTTCGATTTGAAATTTGCCTTGGAAGATCTATTCAAAAGAAAAATTGATCTTCTGGAAACAAAAGCACTAACAAATCCATATTTAATCGAATCTATAGATGCTTCGAAGAAGGAAATTTATGGACATTGAAATCAAAACCTGGCTGTATGATATTCCAAATTCTATCAAAGAGATTGAAGAGTATTTCAAAGACAAACCAAAACGATTTGATATGTTTGTTTCGGATATTAAAACTAAAAGAGCAGTAGAAAGAAATCTTGAAATTATTGGAGAAGCAGTAAATCGAATTCAAAAAAAAAATGATTCCATTAAAATCTCAAATGCACGAAAAATAATTGATACCCGCAATAGAATTACTCATGGTTATGATACAGTTTCAGATGATGTAGTCTGGGGAATCCTAATAAAGTACCTTCCTGATTTAAAGAAAGAAGTTAATAACTTGATAAACGAATAATTTTTGGAGAAAAATATATGAAATTCACAAAAAACGCAGTCGGGAGAAATATCCCGGAAACGATCAATGGAAAACCTGTTATTCCTTTTCAAGGAGTTGGAAAATACAAGCCGGAAGGAAGAAAATACGCACCGCAAATTCCATCTAACGCAGATTATCCTTCTGATGGAAACAAGCTTGTCCCCAATCTGAAGGAAGCACTCATCAAATCAGGTTTGAAAGACGGCATGACGATTTCAACGCATCATCATTTTCGCAATGGAGATATTTTAGCGGTTGAAGTATTCAAAATCGCGTCCGAACTGGGAATTAAAGATTTAGTCTGGTATCCGTCCGCATCATTTCCCTGTCACGAACCGATCATCGAATATTTGAAAGACGGAACCATTCATCACATCGAAGGAAGCATGAACGGACCATTGGGAAGATTCACTTCGCAGGGAAAGATGAGAGGTGTCGGCGTTCTGCGTTCACATGGAGGAAGATATCAGGCAGTTCAGGACGGAGATGTCATCATCGATATCGCGATCATTGCTGCTCCGACAGCAGATCCTTTCGGAAATGCAAATGGTCTGCGCGGACCTTCTGCCTGCGGACTTCTCGGATTTGCTCTGGCAGATTCCCAATACGCTCATAAAGTCATTGCGGTAACAGATAATCTGATTCCATTTCCGTGTATTCCCTGGCAGATCCAGGGAAATTATGTGGATTATGTAGTCGAAATGGATAAGATTGGAAATTCTGAAAAAATAGTTTCAGGAACAACGCAAATCACCAAAAGTCCGGATCGACTTCTGATAGCTGAAATGACAGCAAAATTCTGTGAGGAAGCAGGTTTGATTAAGGAAGGATTTTCTTTTCAAGCCGGTGCAGGTGGAACTGCTCTTTCGATTGGAATTTTCTTTGGCAAGATCATGCGTCGTAAAGGAATCAAAGCCCGATTTGCCAGAGGTGGAAGTAATAAATATCTTGTTGATCTGCTGAATGAAGGATTGGTAGAATACATCCTCGATGGGCAAACTTTCGATCTGGATGGAGTTGCTTCGATGAGAGATAATCCCAATCATGTCGATACAAGCCCGTTCACAAGCTACAATTATCACAGCAAAGGAAATTTTGCCGGAATCGTTGATATTGTCATTCTCGGTGCGACAGAAGTTGATGTCAATTTTAATGCCAATGTTGTTACTCATTCCGATGGTTATTTGCTTCATGGAATCGGCGGCTGGCAGAATTGTCTGTTCAGTAAAAATGTGATCCTTCCAATTCCATTATTTAGAGACAGAATTCCGGTTATCCGCGATGAAGTAACAACTATTTGCGGTCCGGGAGAATTAATCGATATTATTGTTACAGAAAGAGGAATTGCGATCAATCCGAGAAGAACAGACCTCATAGAAAAATTGAAAGATTCCAAACTGCCGATCAAAACAATTCAGGAATTGAAAGAAGAAGCAGAGCGAATTTGCGGAAAACCAAAAGCAGTGGAGTTTGAGGAAAAAGTCATCGCTGCCATCAAATGGGTGGATGGAACTGTAATCGATGTTGTTAAGCAGGTGAAGGAATAAAATCAAATACTATATATAGGAGAAGAAACTATGAGTAAAAGAATAATCGTAACCATGCCCGGAGACGGCATTGGAAAAACAGTTTTAGAAGAAGCACTTCGCGTGCTCGATGCTGTTGGATTCGAAGCTGAATATGTGCATGCAGATATCGGCTGGGAATTCTGGTGTAAAGAAGGAAATCCGCTTCCGCAAAGGACATTGGATCTTCTGGAAAAACACAAAATCTCGCTTTTCGGAGCCATAACTTCCAAACCGAAAAGTGAAGC
>DRTC01000070.1 GCA_011372345.1 Candidatus Cloacimonadota bacterium | reverse complement strand
TGAATAAGAGCATCCCCGTCGCCAACATCCATCAGCCCGTTCAGGGTGAAGTCGGTATCGATTTCAAGGTAGCCGCCTCTATCTCTCGAGCCTTCTCTATAATTTCCTTCCGCATTTTCCGTACTATTGCTGCCGTTATCGGAATCTCCGGATGCTCTAAAAGGATAATTATAAAGATAGATTGCAGACGATGATGTTTCAGAAAAAGTACCATTAACGACCATCGAAAGATCAAGCGTCTCCATCTCATTATCAGCAGCCAGAGTAAAGTCTCCATCAACTACAATCGGTTCAATTCCATCAGCCCAGATTTGAAAATATCCGGACGATTTATCGACTTCAATATTACCAAATACAGTATTGGGATCACCGTTTGATATCCCTGACCGAAAAGTTGCGGAATTATAGTGAATAGTATTTGAAGTGGTTGCTGTAAATGAGGATCCACTATAAACTACCATTCCCCAAGCAAGGTAAATATTACCCGCTGAAATATTTCCTGTTGAACCATCATAGAAGTAAAATTGATCATAGGATGTACTTCCTGCATTTAACACATCAGCAGCATTTGTCATATTTAAAGTGCCATACACAGAACAATTATCGTCAACTGTTAATTCATAACCGTTCAATGTTAACTCACCTTCCGTAATTGTTAAATCGTTTGTTACTACACAATCGCTGTTTAGAAAAACTGTATTTGCACCGGTTTTATCGATGTTCAGATCATAAAAGGCAGTTGTTCCGTAAATGTATGATGTTGAACTTCCATCGAAGGTAACAGAACCACCTGTAGGAGAAAATATATCATCTGCATCTGAAAAACTACTACCAAGGAAGATATCACCTCCGGACACATTCTCTATCGATCCTGTCTGGAAGAGGATATGTAGTTCACTATTTAGTTCACTACCGGAATTCATAGTTAGGGAACCACCATCGTGGAAATATGGTCCGTTACCTGTAACATTAACAGTTCCTCCCGAATCGATAATGAGTTCACCTTCATTAAAAACATCAAAATATTGCGAATTCATTGTAAATGAATTGATATCGAGAGGACCATTTAAATCTGTATCATAAGTTACTTCCAGATCATAGTCGCAGGAGAAGAGTAAAGCAGAAGCCCCGATATCAACTTGGAATGAATAGAAATAACTATCGGGATCATCGATTTCAACACTATTATCACCGGAAAAATCATCGACATAAATGTGTGTTCTTCCACCAGTTCCGTTGAATTGGCTTCCATTCTGAAGATAAATACTTTCAACATAATAATGACCGGCTGTTTGATTGAAAGTGCTGCCGGAATAATGAAGGGCTTGTCCATACCAGCCGGCAGTAGTTCCTATTTGAATTGTTCCGGAAAGGTCAACCGTAGAACCGGAGTACAAATATAGATCATCACCAATATCTAAAGTTCCGGCAACTGTTAATTCTCCATAGCTATTTACAGAATGGCCGGTTACAAGGAGAGATGCACCTGAATCTATAGTCAGACTATTACAGTCATAATCATGATCTGCTGTATCTATACCTAATTGACCGGTAAGTTCGGGATAATTCGGACATCCGGCTGGAATAACGACATCATCGTATTGATTGGGAACAAACCCATCATCCCAGTTATCAGCATCATCCCAATCCGTGCTGATGTTTCCTGTCCATAAACCCTGAATTCCAGGGTAAAAAGCATAATTATAAGTAGGTCTGACATCGTTCGAATTAAGAGTATTCGGTCCGCCGTCTCCATCTAATCCGGAATAATCTTCTATTCCACAGGTTGCATTATCACTTGCATCTGCATCCCAATTTCCGTATTTAATCCAAATTCTGTTGAAATATTCATAAAATACAGTTTGGAAATAATGAAAATCATCAGTATCACCACCATTTCTGGTTACTGAAAAATATTCGACTGTAAATATACGCGAACCAACAGAACCCTCAACTTTATAGGATACTTTATCTGTTGATCCTTGATCAGTTACTATTATGTCATCCCACCAGGTGGCGATATAACCGTCAGGATCTGTTGGACTTGTAATCGCATCATTAGACCAATCAGTTCCATCTAAAGCTCCTCCTCCCTGCTGATACATCGTACTATATCCATGAGTACTAACTCTTACTTCGGTGTTTACATCAGGATCATCACCTTGGTAAAAATAAAAATTAAAACCGATTGGAACATCTTCAGATACATCGATATAAGTTCCGGCACTTCCATCCCAGATGGTTGTAGCTCCGGTCAGGTTTGTCATGCCAACGGTACCATAATAATGTGTGTATTCTCCGGAAGGAGTTGCTCTGGTTGATTCAATCTTTAAAAGTTCATTCTCGTTACCCTGATAAAATGAGATAAAATCAAGAATTTGAGAATTGTAATTTGTTTGTTCGTATTCTTTTTTCATCATTTCCGCTAAAGCGTATTTTTCATTTTCATAATAATGAAGAAAATCGAATACTGATTGCGAGACAGTTTTATTGATAGTTTTTCGATCATGAAGATCGATGATAGTTGAAATATCGATTTCGCGTATTAATGCCTGTCCGATAAAATTTCCGAGATTATATTCGATTTCCCGGATAACATTTACATCTCTTTTGTTTTTTTGGAAATTATCCCGTTGTTCGAGAGTTTTTTGAATTTCCTCTTTTAACGCTGACACATCTTGTTCCGCCCAATCAGGAAGAGCGGGAGTTTCATTGACGATAGGATTGCCGTATGAATCGAATTTTTGTTTTGCGGCCGGTTCATTCGTTTTTTTCGTAAGTTCCTTTTGAACAGACGAAATGCCATCACTCGATTTGATCATAGCATCATGATCTGAAGTGATTACCTCATTTGAAAATTGATCTTGCTCAATCTCCGCGGTGATAAAACACACACTTAGAGCTAAGATCAAAAAACTTAATGTTTTCATTTTCATAAAAACCTCCTTTTTTTTTAAGTTGGTTCTGTAACACAGAACCTATTAATATGAGACTTAACTTATTATTTTCTATACCATTAAAGCACTTTTGGGAAATTTCCCTAAAAACAAGACCGGTTTGATCTGTTTCTGGGATATGCCTTAAAAAATCCATCTTTTATCCGTTTGCTAAACTAATTGATAAGAGAGAATCTTTCATAAACAATGATACACTACCCATTTCCCTTCCGAAGCTTTCTTTCACTAGTTCTTAAATTAAGATTCGGAAGGATGTATATGTCCCGGAACTTTCCGATCCGGCAACTGCCGGATAGAATTCCTTCATGAGAAGCTTCGGAAAGGCAGTATCATTTTTTCATAATCTTTCATAAATTATATTACACTACCTTTAAGTTTTTTTTATCTCCATCCGGATTTTGTTATTCCCATTAATATTTGGAAAGATTGTTTTTGGGATTAAATACCATAATTTCGATATTTCTTGTTTGTCCCAACATTATTACTTTTAAGCATATTATCAAAAATTTCATGTAACAGAATTTGAGATTGTGACATTTCCTGTCAAATGAAAAATAAAAATAAATTAAAAACTATCTGTCCGGTACAGGCAACTTTATGTGAATCTATTCTAAAATAGACTGTTAGATAAACTAACCCGGTATTTTTTTTAATTTTATTCGCCGTAAAACAAGATGCCGATCTTGTTCATTTCTCATCTTGTTCCCACGCTCCCGCGTTGGAATACAAGTCATCTCGTTCTAATACTCCCGCGTTGGAATGCACAAATGGACGATCCTAATCAAAACTACCTCGCGACTAAAACGCTGAACATTTAAAGAAAACATTCCCACGCAGGAGCGTGGGAACGAGTATAGTATTACAAAAATTTACCATCCGACAATTGACGGATAGTAAGTTTCATTTAACCTTTCACAGAATGCAATTCAGTGCTACTTTAGAGATCAACTATCATTTCTTCGTCGCCACACTCACATCATCGCATAATATCGCGGGAAATCTACCTCCCCAGCTTTCGTGAACTTTATCTTCAATGGAAACAATATTATTCAGAGTCTCATAAACATTACCGGCTACCATGGCATCTTTAACTCTTCCGATGATCTCCCCGTTCTCCACATAAAAGGCAGGTTCGACTCCCACGGAATAATCTCCATTGGGAATATTGCCGCTGTGAGCACCCATCACCCCATCGAGAATGATCCCTTTATCCATGGAACCGATCATTTCCTGGAGAGATTTATCTCCGGTTTTGATGGTTAGAAATTGCAGGGATGGAGAAGGTTTGGTCGAGATCGGATCTCCTCCCCATTGGGTCGTTCTGAAACCGTTTCCGGTTGAATGATGAGCTAATTTATTTCCGTAATATAGATCGAAGTAGAAATTCTTGAGTACTCCATTTTCGAATAAACTTGAATTTACGATTTACAGAAGCGAAGATGAAAGGAGTATCTGCAGTTTTTTCAAAGCCAAAGCGTGAAC
>DRTC01000069.1 GCA_011372345.1 Candidatus Cloacimonadota bacterium | reverse complement strand
TTCTGTATCTTCATAATTATAACAACCAAAATGTAATTAATTCGAACTTGTTTCCTTCGATAGATTCGTAGATTTAACGGAAGAATTTTTTTTTATTGGAATAAGATAGAAAAAGATTGACCAAAATCTTATCTGAAAGTTTAAAACTTTGCAGGATATTTAGAAAATGAAAATTGAATTTAATGCCAAAGGTTTTGTCGAACTGCAAGGTTCGAAATCTATTCTGAACCGGATCTTAATAATTTCTACTTTTTTTGAATCTTCTTTTAAAATCTATAATTTTTCCCGATGTGATGATCTTAATACAATGGTGGAAAATTTAATGAAAATTGGATTTAGATTTTATTCAGATGAAGATTATCTGATCCTTGTTCCACCTGATAAAATGAAAAGTCCATCTCAATTATTTATCAAGGATTCAGGAACAGGATTCAGGTTTTTACTTTCACGACTCGCTTCTCAAAATGGATTGGAAACAACCATCGATGTCAGTCCGCAACTTCAGAAGAGACCGATAAAACCATTGGTTAAAATTTTGAATCAGTTGGGAGCAGAAATCAATGATGATAGATTTCCGATAACAGTGAAAGGTAAAAAACTGAAAGGCGGGAAAATAGTAATTCCGGCAAATATCAGCAGTCAGTTCATTAGTTCATTACTTCTGATAGCTCCGTGTTATGAACAGGATTTGGAAATCTCTCTAAAAGGAGAAATCGTCTCAAGACCATATATTGAAATGACTCTACAAATCATGAGTGATTTTGGGATTGAATCAGAATTTTCCCTTAATAATAAAATTAAAATTCAGTCAGGTCAGGAATACTTTAATTTATCAGATTTTTACATCGAACCTGATTTTTCTTCTGCCTGTTATTTCTGGGCTTTAGGAACTTTGAGCAATAATAATATTTGCACTTCCAACTGGTATTTGGATTCAGTTCAACCTGATTTCAAATTTTTAGGAATCCTTAAAAAAATGGGTGCTGAGATTTCGGATGAAGATGATCGTATTTGTGTTAAAAGGAAAAAACTTAATGGAATTGAGGTTGAGATGAGAAATATGCCGGATCAGGTTCCGACTTTGGTGGTTTTATCTTTATTTGCAGATTCAAAAACGATCATCAGGAATATCTCACATCTGAGATTTAAAGAATCAGATAGAATTTCTGCTTTACTCAATGAGATAAAGAGAATCGGTGGAAAGATTGAATTCAAGAAGAATTCTTTAATAATTCATCCGCTAACAAAGCCCCCGAAAGATGTTTTTCTCGAAACTTACAATGACCATAGAATAGTGATGGCTTTCTCGATTTTAAAAGCGATCTTTCCTTATATAACCATTAAAAATATGAATTCGGTAACGAAATCTTATCCTGATTTTTTCTTTGATTTAGATTCTATATGCAATATTTCTTGACATAAATTGTCCAAAAAAGATTTATCAGCACTATGAAAAGAAATAGGAAAATCGTTGTTTTGTCGGGAGGTGTTTCGGAGGAAAAGGAAATCTCCGAGATCACTTCCAATGAAATAGCAGCAGCTCTGGAAAAGAAGGATTTTCAAACGATAATTCTCGATCCCTCCCAGTTTTCTTCTTATCTGAAATTGATAGAAAAAATAAATGAGATCAAACCATATATTGTTTTCAATGGACTACACGGTTCTATCGGAGAAAATGGTCAAATCCAATCTTTACTCAAACTTGAAGGAATTCCATTTACAGGTTCCGGTTTCAGAGCAAGTGCGATTTGCATGGATAAATATCTTTCCGGAAAATTAGCAACTACCCTTGAAATAGCTGTTCCCGAAAGATACTTTTATTCCGGGAATGATGATTTTCAGAAAGAATCTATTTTGAAACAGATTGGAATTCCTCTGGTTATCAAACCAAACGATTCCGGTTCATCAGTTGGGATTTCAATCATTGATACTCCGGGAAAAATACAGGAAGCAATGGAAAATGCGTTCAAATTCAGCAACTCCATTCTTTTTGAGAAATATATTGAAGGCAGAGAATTAACGGTCACGATCTTAGGACATAAACCTCTGCCCGTAGTTGAGATCAAACCGAAAAACGGCTGGTATGATTATCGGAACAAATACACCAAAGGTAATACTTCTTATCATGTTCCTGCTGATTTGACAGAAGCAGAAGCCAAAGAAATCCAAAATAATGCTCTTATGATTTTCCGGCTTTTCGGTTGTGAGGTTTATGCGAGAATCGATTTTCGCTATGATGGTGAGCAATTCTATTTCCTGGAAGTTAATACTCTTCCCGGGATGACACCTTTGAGTTTGACACCGATGGCAGCCAAAGAAACAGGATTGGATTTT
>DRTC01000068.1 GCA_011372345.1 Candidatus Cloacimonadota bacterium | reverse complement strand
ATGTCTTTTTATGGTTAAGTAAAAAATGATTTTTGTGATAAGTCCGTAAACTCGCTGGCTGGCAATTAACCTGTAAAAATCTTCATCGTTTGGATAAGCAATACATTGTTCAGAAACAAACTTATTAATTATGCCTTTAAATTCTTTTTGTTTATGGAAAATTCTGATAAACAGCTCGAATAAAGGGATCAGATCATCAACCACATTTCGTAAGAAACGGATGAAATAATGTTTTTCCGGTTTGAATTTTCGGAACTTTCCTTTTTCGGAAAAACTCAATAACTCATCACAAATTCTGGAGATAAATGCTTTTATTTCTGCCTGTTTATCCCCTCTTTTCCAATCTTCGATATTTGTTAATACAGAATGAGGTTCACTATCTTCTAATTTTATTTTATTATCTTTAATCTCATAAACATTTAAAGATTGGAAATCCCAAGTATAAGCAATTTTAACTTTTAATTGAACTGCTTTTTTTCTAAATCTTTCAATATTTTCTATTTTTCCGAACGGAGGTTTTAATTCAATGTAAGAAAATGCTTTATTTGTTTCCCTGTTTTCCCAAATTATCAAATCACCAAAATAAGTTGATTTATCAACTTTAATTCCAGGTTCGCAACTTGCGGATTTAAAAGGATATTTTCCTCTTTTTATCTGCTCGTTGAACCATTGAGAAACTTTGCTCGCTAATTCTCGTTCGTTGGTTTTGATGTTTGTCATTTAATATTTTCTACCATTCTTTCGGTTTAAAGATTTTTGTATTTGGAATCGGATTGGGTAGTTGACTTTTTATTAAAATGTTCTTTCTAATTCGTTTAATAAATGTAGCATACTTCAGTAGAGAATGGGATACTATTGCTTTACCGGGTGTAGCCAAACCAATAGGAAGATTGAGATCTTCTCCGACAATTCTCATTGCTTCGGTTAAATCGCCATCGTTGGATACTACAACAGCACATTCATATTCTTTCTTCCATGCATCATTAACTAAATGAACTGCTAAATTTACATCTGTGCATTTCTCTTCCGTTTTATAGACTTCTATTTTTTTGCGAGGATCATCCGCCAGCGGCATCATTACTTTGTGTGTCTGAAAATAGCCCTTAATTATTTCTATTTCCTGAATATGTTTTTTTAAAGCTTTTAGATAGGATTCTTGTCTTACTGGTTGCTGTTTGTCGTATTTTCCCGAAACATTGGCAGTGAAATATTTGATCTTCAGAATTTCATTCTTGGGTAAGAGTTTATTGAACAATGCTTTGAAATCCAACCATTTGTAATTTGTATTTTTCAAAGCAAGATAAAAAAAATTAAAACCATCAATATAAATGTAAGTTTTCATATTATAAAAAGCTAAGGTTGCCTTTCGGCAACCTTGCGGCCAAGAGAAATTCTCTTGGTGTTGTAAAATCTGTAGATAAATTATTTTGTATTCTTTTCATGTCAAATAAAATTTCAATACATCGGCATAATTTTATTCCCGGGAATTTTCTTTACCATATTTTTCAATTCGAGAGACAGCAGGATCGTGGATAATTCTCCAACGGATAAACCGGTTCTCAAGATCAAAGTATCGAAAAGGATTTCCGGTTTGTTCTGAATAAGAATTTGATAGAGTTTATCTTCCTTTCCCGAAAGTTTGGGAAGCGGTTTTTCAGCTTGCTCCAGAATTAAATCATATTCTTCTAAAATATCATTAGCAGAACAGACTATCTTTGCTCCCAGCTTTATTAAATAATTCGGTCCGGCAGATTGTTCTTTGTTTATGTCTCCGGGAAGAGCAAATACATCGCGATTCTGATCCAAAGCAAATTTTGCTGTCAGTAATGCTCCGCTTTTTTTCGAACCTTCGATGATCAAACTGCCCAAACTTAAGCCGCTGATAATTCGATTCCTGGTAGGAAAATTCCACTTCTCAGCTTGTTGCCCCGGAATGTATTCGGATATCAAGGCTCCTTTTTTGATGATCCTTTCAGCAATTTCCCGGTTTCTTGCGGGATAGATTTGGTCACAACCTGTTCCCATGACAGCGATTGTTCTACCATTATTTTCCAGAGCAGAAATATGAGCCAGAGTATCGATTCCATTTGCCAGTCCGCTGATGATCGTAAATCCTGCCTGCACGAGTTTTGCTCCGATCCGTTTGGTCATCAGCATGCCGTAATTTGTCGGCTTTCTGGTGCCGACAATTGCCAGGCTTCTGCGGAAATCTTCTTTTTTCAAAGTTCCGCGATAAAACAGAAAGGAAGGCGGATCAAAAATGTTTTTCAGGATCGAAGGATATTTTTCATCCAGGATTGAAACAAATTTTATCTGGAATTCATCGATCAACTCCGATATTTTATTCCAATCTTCCGGTTCTTCGATCTTTGATAAACAATGTTTAGCATTATCCGAGATGATTTCAACATCATCCAGTTTTTCGGAACCAATGAAATCTTTTGGTTCACCTAATTTATTTGCGAGTTTTATGGCTTTGGCATTACCGATTTCCGGTGTGGAAAGCAACTGCAGCCAGGCTTTAATTTTATTCATTTTTTATTGTAGAACAGAACTTGTTCTGTTTCACTTTATTATGTTTTTTTTATTTATGGTTTCGGAACAATCCGTCTGTAGCCGGACTAAAGGTTCCGAACTACGAATCTCTAACCAAATCAAAAAGAATTCTCTTCAATTCACTTAAATTCTCTCCTGAAACTGAAGAAATGGGAAAAATCTTTTCATGCAGTTTCTGATCAAACTCATCCTTCAATAAAGAAACCAATTCCATTTTATCTTTTTCTTCGATAGAGTCGATTTTTGATAAAGCAATGAAATGCGGTTTTTTATCGAGGTACGGATCATAAAGATGCAGTTCTTTTTTCAAGGTTTGATAATCACTGAAAGGATCGTTGGAATTTATGTCGATCAGAAAAAGTAAAACTTTTGTTCTTTGAATATGTTTCAGGAACTGGATTCCCAATCCTTTTCCTTCGTGAGCTCCTTCGATCAAACCGGGAATATCTGCCATAACGAAAGATTCATATTCACTGACTTTAACAACCCCAAGAGATGGTTCGAGAGTTGTGAATTTATAATCAGCTATTTTAGGATGAGCATCGGAAACAGCACTCAATAAGGTTGATTTTCCTGCATTTGGAAAACCGACCAGGCCGACATCAGCCATTAATTTAAGTACTAATTCCAGTTCAAAATATTCACCGGTCCCACCCGATTTTGCATATCTCGGAGCTTTGTTAGTTGCACTTTTAAAACGGGTATTTCCCCTTCCGCCGAAACCACCTTTTGCAATTACAATTTGCTCGTTATGCTCGGTTAATTCCGCAATTTTATTTCTTTTATTATCGGTTATGTCGTATATTTCCGTTCCCAATGGAAATTGCAGGTAAGTATTTTCTCCGCTGGCTCCGGTTTTATTGCTGCCCATTCCATGCTGACCTCTTTCTGCTTTGAACAATTTCGAATAACGATAAGCGATCAAAGTGTTGACATTTTCATTCCCGACGGCAATAATATGTCCGCCTTTTCCACCATCTCCGCCGTCAGGTCCGCCTTTAGCAACGAACTTCTCCCTGCGGAAACTGACACAACCATCTCCTCCATTTCCGGCTTGAATTTTTATCCTGGCAAAATCTATGAACATAATTAGATATCGATTATCAGCATATTTTTTATCTGATCAAAATCATTTTTCTCATAATTGAACTATTCCCTGTTCTCAATTTCAGAAAATAAATTCCTGACTTTGCCGGTTTTCCGAAATCGTTTTTTCCATTCCAGGTTATGGAAAGCGACTCCGTCGCTTTTGCTTCAAAAGAATTGAAGCACTCCAAAGTTTTCACCTTCTGTCCTTTGATATTATAAATTTCAAGATT
>DRTC01000067.1 GCA_011372345.1 Candidatus Cloacimonadota bacterium | reverse complement strand
TGATAAATCCACCCAGCAATTGTCCCCAGAATCCGGTATATTCTTTATTTTCATCATCCGAATCAACAATGATCCCTTCCGAGCTGATCTCCACTTTTTCATCTCCATCTTCGACGAAAATTCCTTCCGCATTGATCTCAACTTTTGTCTTTCCATCATCATCCAGAACAAGTAAGTTTCCGTCTTCAAATTTGATGACTTCTCCATCATCGGTTTTGATGTTTACTTTTCCGGAATCGAATCTACAGACAGCATCATCCATTTGAAAAGTATAAGTTTTAGAATCCGGTAAAGTAAGAGCAATTTTGTTGTTGTAATCAGAAGAAAAAGTAACTTGATTTTTCTTCTTTTTAATATCGATGTTATTCAATTTTTTAGAATCAACAATAATGTTATTCCCATTACTGAACTCGATATTCTTAATCTTTACATTATTAAAAACCAACTCCACTTCCTTTGCTTTGATACTTATCTCCTGCGGTTTTGCGATCAAACAAACCGTTGAAATAATTAAAACAGACAACATAATTTTTTTCATCATATCCTCCTCGTAAAACAATTTGCCTAACTTGTTCATTGTTAATTAAATAACTCACCCTAACCCTTTCTTACAAAGAGAGGGAAAAATAAGGAAAGAAATATCAGTTTGATTCCATTAAATTTCCCTTCTCTTCTTAAGAGAAGGGATTAAGGGATGAGTTAAAAAGACCAATGTTTATAATAATGATAATAGTCGTATGACTTTGTTATCAAACTTATAAAGTTCAGGAAATACTTTTTTAAGGTTTGAAATCCTTTCATAAAGCCTCCTATTTTACTTCCTTGTTTTTATAAATGAATGTTGATATTGCAAAAAGTGAACCACTCACCAGAATCTGTAATAGTGATTTCCATGAAAAAATCAGACTGCTCCATTTTTCTTTTATCAATTCCGAGATTTCAAATTGTTGAGAACTATCCATTCCAAAGAAAAAATCATTGCCATCGAAACTTGTGACAGAATTATCTTTTAAAAGGTCTATCAAGTATGTAAAAGGCATGGGTAATTTCCAGCCGAACCAGACATTAACGATCAGGAAGAGAACATGGATCGCAAGTAAAACAGATAAACCTTTAAAAAATGCTTTGTCCTTGAAAATCGCAGAACAGAAAAAAGCCAGACTTCCGATGATCAAAGTAAATTTCATATAACTGAACAAAGCCAGGAACATCCCTGAAACCGCAGATTTGAAGTGAAATTGTCCAACGATCGCCACAAAACTGTTCACCACGATAAAATTAAAGATCCCAATCAGAAACAAAACTATCCAGAATCCCGCAATTCCGGTTATGTATTTTGAAAACGATCTTTCCCAGATGGAAACAGGTTGAGAACGATGGAATAACTCGAAATTCCGTCGCAAATCTTCATTTAAAGCACTTTGCGTCAGCATGATCGTGAAGATCACAATCATTAAACCGGGTAATCCCATAACAGCCATATTAATTACAAAATTCAAGATCGGAACCGGAGGTCCGGTTTCGATATCCTGCAGAAAATCATAACTGATCTGGAAATCTCCTTTAAAATAAGCAACAAGAACACTTAATAGAATAAGAGCATAAAATCCGGCTGTGATCCAGAAAGGAAGTAAAAATGTTTTTTTATTGATCCGCCAGTCTTTGATGATCAATGTTTTTAATTTACTCATCTGAACCTCCTACTGTTGCAAAAAACAGGTCTGAAAGCGAAGGTCTCCCATAAGAAGCATCTTCGATCTCGATATTGTTATCAACGATCGCACTGAAATGACCTAAAGTTTTCGTTACGAGTTTTGGATTGAACCTTTCCAGTTCTTCCTTTCTTTCATCCGGAATGGTTACGATCTTATATTTACTTTTCAATTCATCGATATTTTCGTGTAGATTAATCTTTCCTTTATCTATGAAGATTATATCCTGTAAAATGTGTTCCACTTCCTCCACTTGATGAGTAGAAATGATAATGGTTTTGGATTCATCGAAAAATTCTCCGAGAATCATATTAAAAAATTCTTTCCGGAAAACAATATCGAGACCTAAAGTCGGTTCATCTAAAAGAAGAACTTTAACATCCATCGAAAGAGTGAGCAGCAAATACAATTTTGTTTTCATCCCTTTGGAAAGATTTTTTATTTTTTGTTTGATAGGAAGATCGCTTTTTACCATCAGAGAATTCGCTCTTTCGGAATTCCAGGAAGGATTCAGAGCAGAAACATAATCGATTGTCTGCTGAACAGTCAAACGATCATCAAGACTGTTCACATCGGGGATAAAAGCAAGATGATTAAAGATCGATTCTTTATACAGTTTGACCGGCTCTCCAGAATATTCGATCTCACCTTTGTATTTTAGAAATCCCAACATACAACGCATCAAAGTTGATTTTCCGGCTCCGTTTTTTCCCAAAAGCCCGATTATTCTTCCTTCCGGAATGGATAGAGAAACATCATCTAAAGCTTTAAATTTTCCATAATATTTTGTCAGGTTGTTTATTTCGATCAGGCTCATTATTTTTCTCCTTTTTCATTATATATT
>DRTC01000066.1 GCA_011372345.1 Candidatus Cloacimonadota bacterium | reverse complement strand
TCATCATAAGATGCGATGATCAGGTCTTCGCGTTTTGTCATAATTTTTTTGATCTTTATTTTAGATGGATCGCTTATACCTTTGAAGCATTTGAGAACATCCTTTTCGGTCATTATACCAACGATTTCAGATTTGTCGTTTTCTACAATACATGAACCGATTCTTTTTCTTTCAAAAATATCCAGAACTTTACAGATAGGATCGTTTTCATTAGCTTTAAAAACTTCTCTTCCCTTATAGGATAAAATATCGTCAACTTTCACTTTTTACTCCTTTTTATCTTTCCAAGACTTGGCACAAGCCTAAGGTCTTTTGTTAAGTAGGCAAGTCAACTTATCCCAAGATGATGCATCATAAATGATGAAATCACTTGTGACAATTTTCGGAAAAATCTCCAACATCTAATTTACAATAATATTTACAAATTGGAGATTTCTCATGAGCAAAAGCAAGAAGAAATCATGGAATGACAGTTCACACTATTTCACAGAATTTTTTTGCAAATACCTGTCGATTCCTTTTGCTGCTCTGTGTCCATCTGCAATGGCACTAATAGCATCAGCAGTGTTATTGGAAATATCTCCTCCGGCAAAAATTTTCTCAACCGATGTCTGACCGGATTTATTAACAACTACTTTGTTCTTCTTGAATCTCAACATTTCATAAATATTTTCCGGTAGAAATGAATAATCAGCATCTTGTCCAATTGCTACGATCAAGGTATCGATTATGGTTGTGTAATATTTTCCTTTGATGAGAACAGGTTTCGGTCGTTTTCCTTTCTCAAAGATCATTTCATTTTTTCCCCAGATGAATTTTATTTGGGAACCGTCCTTTTCTAATTCCAGAGGTGTTGTCTGCGGATAAAAAATGACATTTTCTTCCATTGATTCTTCGATTTCTTCCTTGTCAGCAGGCATATCATCGATTCTTCTTCTGTAATAAATTTCAACATCAGCACCGAGTCTTCGGGCTGTTCTGGCAGCATCCATAGCTGTATTTCCACCCCCGACAACTGCAACTTTTTTACCGATATCTGGAACATCCTTTCTGGTTATTCTATCCAGAAAATCTAATCCCGAAATAACATTTGGTAGTTCTTCACCGGTAATATCGATTGTATATGATTTGTTGAGACCTGTTGAGAAAAATACTGCATCGCAATTATCATATATTTTATGAAAATCTTCGGGTGTCTCGATTCCATTATTAAACTTGATTTCAACTCCGAGAGATGTGATATATTCGACTTCCTTATCGATAATATTGTATGGTAATCGATATTCCGGAATTCCGTATCTCATCATACCACCGGCTTTTTCTTTGGATTCGAAGATCGTTACTTCATATCCGGCAGTGATCAAATAGTAGGCTGCACTCAATCCTCCTGGACCTGCTCCGATTATAGCAATTTTTTTACCGTTTGATTTGAATTCATCCTGCAATATCTGTTTGAATTTTGAGTCTTCCACATTATCCAAAATGTACCTTTTCAACCAGCGAATAGCGATCGGATCACCCAAAACACCGATCGAACAAACTTCTTCACATCTGTGGGTGCAAATCCTTCCGCAGGAGGCAGATAGAGGATTAGTTTTATACAATATCCGCAAAGCTTCTTCAAGGTCATCTTCCCGGATTGCTCTGATATATTCCGGAATATCCATGTGTGATGGGCAGGTCGCAACACAAATTCCGCATTCAACGCATCGTTCTGCTTCTTTGATCGCTTCTTGCTTGGAATATCCTTTCACCATTTCGATGAATGAACCAGTTCGTTCATCAGGATCGAGGATATTCATTTTTATCCTGTTTTTATCGAGAAGTTTCAGACCATCATTTGTTGTATATCCAAGGTTGGTTTTATCCCATTTATTATTATTGCTTCCGGGAATAAATCGATAGACTTCAGGATTGGAATCGATCCAGACATATTCATTGGACATTGACAAAGACCTGGTTGTGCAGACATCAACACAAAGTGCGCACCAGCAGCATCTTCCATAATCGATTTCAGGTCGCAATCCGCTGTCTTTTTTGGTTGTTTTGATATCATCCACAGGGACCATATCGATGGCAGCATTCTGGCAAACTGCTTCGCAGGTTCCGCAACCAATACATTTTTCCATATCATTTTTATGAAAACCTCTATATCTGGGAGAACCCGGTCTTTCTGAAAGAGGTTTAATAGTTGTATAAGGTTTTTCAAATGCTCTTTTCCAGACATAAAAAGGTGATAAAATATCTTTTAGACTCATTAATTTCTCCGGTTTATCTGCTCATTCCCAATTGTTTTCCCAAAAGGAATTTGGGAACAAGAGTAAGAACAAGAAAGATTTTAATAAAACTTCTCTTTTTTTAATCTTTGCGGAAATTACATTTAAGAATTTCTTTGGGGGAATTTTCGCAAAGTAGTGTTACCTTTCGATTTCAGGAGGATAAGTATGCAATGAAACCATCAATCCGGCAATATCTGCAATGTTAGTATTTATTGCTAATCTTTCCATCAAAGCAACTGCGTGGGTATAACTCGGTCCTCGAACATATACTCTTCTCGGATATTCTGTTCCGTCTGAAACTACATAATAACCGTATTCTCCACGTGTTGACTCTGCTCGAATGTATGTTTCTCCTGCAGGAATTTTCCAATTTAGGACATTGGGAAGCTGAGTATGGAAGTTTCCTTTTTTTGGCATTTTATCCATTATCTGACGGATCAAATCAATAGATTGGAACATTTCCTTTAAACGAACTGTTGCTCTTTCATAAGCATCGGAATCGTTTCCGATTATGATCTTAAAATCCAGTTTATCATAGATCAAGTACGGATTATCTTTCCTGATATCTCTTTGCAAACCGGTTGCTCGTGCATTCGGTCCGACAATTCCATATTTATCGACCATTTCAGGAGTAATAATGCCAAGACCTTTGGCTCGCATCTTGAAAACTACATTATCAAACATGACGATTTTAATCTCTTTCAATAGTTTTTCGATTTTTTGTAAAGTATCTTCGAGATGTTTCTCAAATCCATCGGTAAGATCATTCCGGACTCCTCCGGGAAGCATATACATGTGATAGACTCGTCCGCCGGTCAGTTCTTCAAATAGATCGAGCATATAATCACGGTGAGTTACAGCCCATTGTCCGACAGTTCCCATACCGAAACTTCCTGCCTGACCTCCGATCCACATGAGGAAACTTGTCAAACGGGACATTTCCAGGTTCAAAGTTCTTAACCAGACTGCTTTTTCCGGGATTTCGATTCCGGCTAATTCTTCGACAGCAGCAGCAAACAAGTATTCATTTGTATCCGGTTCGGGAACACATATCCGGCAAACAATTGGAAAACATTGAATATATTTTCGGCGTTCCATTAATTTCTCGAAACCGCGATGCAGATAACCGACATGAGTTTTGCAATCGACAACTTCATCACCGCTTAAGATCAATTCCAGTGACATATTTCCGGTAATTCCGGGATGTTGAGGTCCCTGCCAAATTTTTACAAATTTCCCGGAATCAAGGTCGATCACCGGTTTTCCGTTTTTCATTTCCGGAAATTTGCTTCTATCAGGTTTGAACATTTATTTTTCTCCAAATTTTTACCGCAAAGACGCAAAGGATTTATTGAGTTAGACTGAATAAGCAGAATTAAGCTGAAATTTTTTGAGAGTTTGAAACGATCCATCATTCTGTTTATCTCGATAAATTCCGTTTTTATCAATGTTTTAGTTTCTTTCAATGAAGAGTATTCATTAATGAACAATGATCATTGAACAATAATATCCTCGATTATCTTTTCATCGTCTTTAGCAACATAACTCATGATTTCTTCAATCGTGCCGCCAAACATTTTACTCAACAGTCCGATGTTCATCCTGGTGATATAAACATCGCCTTCCAAGTCTTCATATATTCCAATCCGGCAAGGCATAATGGCTGCGATCTTTTTATTCTCATCATCCTGCAAAATATTATAAGAATATTCCGACTGACAAATCGAAATCACATTTACTTTGAGCATTTGATCATCATAACCTTCATTAAAAAGGCAATCTCCAATGTCATAAACATGAAGAACTTCCCAACCGTTCGAGTATGATGCTTCCTGCAATAAAGCAACAGTTTCTTCAAAATTGTATTGACTCTTAACAACATTCAACATTTTCTGCGGCATCATTTTCCAGACTAAAATTCCCATTCCAACCAAACCGACGATGATTCCAATGACTAAACCAATCGTAAGTTTTTTCATCTTTTACTCCTGTTATCCTTAAATTACCTTGAGTTCCACACCTAAAGGAGTGGGTTATTGATCGAGATAACTTCCAGATCAATAACCCCTAACTTTAGGTAGGGGAATTTTAAAAGTCCAACCAATTATTTTTAGAATCTTTCATAAATTATGATACACTACCTATTTTCCATGATAAAGTTTTTTCTTCATATACTCTTTAGGATCAAATGATTTTCTTCCCTTACGAGGGAAATATGTTTTTTCAGAATATTCTCTACTATCAAAATCTCTTCGTAGCGGGGGAATTTCCTGCCATCTTTCCAGGATAAAACTCTCATCGATACGGGGACTTCCCGGAAAATTAATTCCGAACATTTCTTTCAATTCCCGTTGATAAGTTCCAACCTGTTCCCAGAGATGATGGATAGAGATCATTTCCGGATTTTTCCGGTCGATCTCAACCCGAATCCCAAGATCTGTGTGGGTTTGATAATTATGAAGAAGATATGTTAACTGGAATATTTCCTTTTCAAGATAGTCGATTGCAGTCAGAAAAACAAAATGGGTGTAGTTTTCATAATCCCGTAAATGAGTGATGATTGTTGGAAGGTTATCTTTTTTAATAGTAAAAAAAATCAAATCTTTCCGCTTTTCAACAACTTTCTCGATCTTGAATTTACTTTTTATCCTATTTATTAAATCTTTCATTTATTATCCTTGTTTGACGCAGGAGCGTTGGAATGAGTATGTTTTTACCTTGTCCCTTGTTTTTTACCAATTATAATCAGGCATATTCCAGTCTTTAACGATCTTTTTCTGATTGGCTTTATACCAATCGAAATTTTCTGCATATTTATTGGCACCTTCTGCTTTTCCTGCTTTGATCAGTTTTTTAAGATGATCAAAACCGGCAATTAATGCTTCCGGTCTGGGCATACAACCGGCAATATAAATATCGACAGGAAGGTAATGATCCAAGCGATTGATGGTATTGTAACTATCCCAATACATCCCGCCGTTGATCGTGCAGCTTCCCAGACCGATGACGAATTTCGGATTCTGCATCTGTTCGTAACTTCTGATTACTCTTTTCAGAGTTTTTACCGACATATAACCGCCGATGATAAAAACCGAAGATTGACGGGGAGTAGGTCTGGGAGCAATTCCATAGCGAGACATATCATAACGGGAAGTCATTAAAGGACGCAGTTCAATCGCTCCGCATCCGGTTCCGAAACCGAGGATCCATAAAGAATTCGCTCGTGACCAGTTGAGGAATTTTTCTACATATTTGGATAAAGGTTTATGCACTCTTGGTCGAGTATCGCAAAAAAGGTCTCTTTCGTGTTCGGGAAGTCCGTTGTTTTCTAATTTGTCTTTACTATTATCACTCATAATTCACCTTTATTTTGAACTGAAAATAATTACAGAAGCCAAAGCGATCAAGGTTGGAACTTTCAAGAAGAATCTGATCGCCTGTTCTGTTCTGAATCTCGGGAAAGAAACACCAACTGCGACTGTAACCATATAGATCATAAAAGTTTTTAAGATCATCGAGATAATATTTGTTGCTCCTCCAAAGTAAAGATTCATAAAAAGAATGAGTTTGGCGGAATTAAAAATCGCTCTATTGGTTTGGAGCGTACCGAGAAAAGAACTGTGAAATTCCGTTGGTGGTCCTATCGGGATTTCCTGTGGAGCGAGAACTACACTGAAAGGGTTGTGCATATTCATACCGAGCAGGGCGATCATGCCGGCGATGGTTGCTAATGGATTCGTGAACATTGTCCAATGTAAAAGTCCACCTTGTTGAGCAGCAACTATGCCGGTGATGGAGAGAGTTTTGTATTGGATAGCAATCGAGATCAAAGAAAGAGCGAATGGAACTTCAAAGGAACTCATTTGAGCAAGTCCGCGTGCAACTCCGATGGCACTGTAGGGATGACCGCTTTCTCCGGCACCGAGAGCCATTCCGAGTTGTCCGAAAAAGATGAAATACATAACGAGCAGCAGGTCTCCGGAAAAACTTAAATTTGAGAACACGACGGAACCGTAGATCGCAGGAATAAAGAGATATGTTCCAATCCCGCCGGCAATCCTGAAAACAGGTCCTAAATAAAACATAATTCCGTGAGAGATCGCGGTTCGTTTAGCATTGTTTTTGATTATATCAAGGAACGGTTGCCAAACCGGAGGTCCCACTCGTCCGTGAACTCGAGCAACGATTTTCCAAACTAAACCTGTTAATGTCAAACCATATACAGTGATAACTGACAGGGAAATCACAGCGTACAAGATGGTTGTAATCAATGGTAAATCCATTTATTTTGCTCCCACAAGAAAATAAGTAATAACAATAAATATAATAATATGGAGTGCATAAGTCTGTCCGTTTCCGGTATAAACATGTCTGAACAATCCACCTAGAGAATGCGTCCATTCCGAAACCGAATTCCAGAATTTAGTGATGATCGGTCTCACGAGAATTCCGAGTGCTTTTTGATAATGAGCAAAGAAATTATGAGCATAATGTGTAGTTTCAGGTCTATCGGGTCGTTCCGCAGCATAGACGATATTGAATTGCTTTACTTTGGTTACTGATCTGAACCTGAATAAAAGCCACACTAACGGAATCATGAAAATGATCATTGTGATCATCATCACGATATTTCCGTTCCAATAACCGAGAGAACTGATGACCTTGTACCCTTCCCAATTTATGGTTGTTGGGAAGTAGGAAGAAACTGCTGCTGTGATCGGTTTGATGATCAGGTTCGGATACATGGAAATTGCCATGATAGCGATGATAAAAATATATTGAGGAACAATAAACCATAACGATGCTTCCTTAATATCTTTATGTTTGGATTTTACCTGTCCGAGGAACATTGTATGAATAAGCCGGAAACAGTAAAGGAAAGCAACACCGCTGGCAAAGAAAGATAAACCTGC
>DRTC01000065.1 GCA_011372345.1 Candidatus Cloacimonadota bacterium | reverse complement strand
TACAGTAGCACAGAATTGCATTCTGTGAGAAAAATGAGATTTTTGGAGTGAATCCGGCAGCTGCCGGATGCAAAAGCTACAGAGTCGCTTCATTTAATAATCTGGAACGGAACAGATAAATCCGGAAAACCGGTAAATTCCGGTATTTATTTCTATAGATTAAAAACTGATAGTTTTGCTTCTCCGGTTAGGAAGATGGTTTTGATGCGGAATTAAAACATCGGAATGTCCATCGGATTTTAATCCGCAAGGTCTTCCGATTGTTTTGAAGGTGTGAATTCCAACATTCCGAAGGACTTCGCACATTCGGAAGTTGATTCTCGATACGAATGCTCCAAAAAATATTTGACACTAAAAAAGCATAAAAATTATTAGTTCTCACTCTTTAGGAGGATTAGTTCTAATTGGTAAGACAGCGGTCTTGAAAACCGCCGGGCTTTGCCCATGGGGGTTCGAGTCCCTCATCCTCCGTTTTGAGATTATTTGGAGAGGTGACCGAGTTGGCTGAAGGTGCGCGCCTGCTAAGCGTGTGTGGGGGTTAAACTTCACCGTGGGTTCGAATCCCACCCTCTCCGCCAGATTTATTTGTAATTTAATGAAACACCGAGGAACACCGAAATGTACTGAATTATGTATTCGTTTGCGGTGAATATCAGTGTTATTCAGTGTTTAATGAGTTGGGCCGTCGACAAGCGGTAAGTCACATGGTTTTGGTCCATGCATTCGGGGGTTCGAATCCTCCCGGCCCAGTCATTTTCATTAAAAAAGCCCTGTAACGGGCTTTCATTATTTGGGGTGTCGTCTAACGGTAGGACAGCGGATTCTGGTTCCGTATGTGTGGGTTCGATTCCTTCCACCCCAGTTTTTCTTAAACATCTTTTTGAGTAAATTCAATAAAAGATTTAAAAACGAAAACTTCTAAAACCATTTTTTCCTTTACTAAAAACTGAAATAAAAATAAATTTGCTCAAAGAAAATAAATTTCGAGGAGTTGTTAAATGAAACAAATAATTTTAATTATATTATTATTTTCATTTGTAATTTTAAACGCATTTGAAATCACAGGAAATGTCAAATCATGGGAATTAGAAGACTTTATTGGTTTTGATGAAGTCGGAGATTGTAAAGCAGATTTCGGGGATATAACTTCCACATTTGTCAGGATTGAAGAAGGAAAATTATTTGTCAGGCTTAATTTCGACGATATGGTTATCAGGAAGGAAAATCGAATTTTCCGGGATAATTTTTCCAATCAGAATATCAAAATGCAACTGAAAATCACTAATAATAAACACCTGTTTATTACAAGGAATTTCAATCTTAATGCCACATCCTACAGAAATTTTGATTCCTATTTTTTAAGAACTCCGAACAGCAATCTTCTGGAAATCGAATTGAACTGGTATCATAATTTCCCTAAAGAAAACCTGACATTCGCCTTCGATATCTATCTTGATAATCAGATAATAGACAGCTTTTCCGGAAAAGGGACAAGGAATCATCGAGGTGGAAATTGTGCCTTTGTTCATCATGGAAATCAGGGATTGACTTATACGGAAGTTTTCAGAGGTCAATATCCTGAGGAAACGAGCGGATTTGATGAAGTATTAGAAGTTCATCAAGCAGCGTTAGTTCCTGGAAATTTTCACATGTCCGGAACATTGATTACGGCTGCCAACTGGCATGATCCTGCTTTTAACGATTGGTTGCGAATCGGAGTTACGGGAGGTTGGGTTTCCATGCTGACTTCCGCTTATGCTCAACACATTATGCCATTTGTTCATGATGATATGAATAACTGGGCTGTTTATACGGAAAAGGAAATGGTCGATTATGTTTATAATTATGTTCCCAAAGTTGCCTGGGTTCCGGAAAGAGTCTGGCTTGCTTCCGGACATTATCCTGATGCCGGACTTGTAGATTCCTGGCTTGGGGATAACTGGGAACAACATGGAGTCGAAGCTGTTATCCTCGATGATTCTCCTCACCTGGATAATGTCGGTTGGGATAAAAGCACGAAAATAACCTGGATGAATAATGGCAATGGAATTAATTTAAGAGTTATTCCAATTCATAACGAATTTGTCGGAAAAGTCCATTATGACCTGAATGGAGCAAAAACTCTTGTTTCCAGCACCGGAGATTACGGGATCGCAGTTTACGGAACGGATTGGGAAGTTGCTGCTGAAATGAATGAACATCACGATACTTTTTTCCTGGATAATTACGAAGAACTGATCTGGTATTGTCATGATAATTATCCGGCAGTTGTAACCTGGAAACTTGATGATGCGATCTACAATTCCAATTTTAATTATCCCGGTGTTGATATAACAACAGGAACTTATTTCCTGCTTGGCGGATATGACGGTTATGGTGGAAGTAATAATTCCTGGTACACAGATTTTGCTGCTACCGGTTCTCATTCCGATTTTCATGATCCGCAATGGAATTACGGAACTGTCTGGTGGGACGCATATACGAATCTGCAGGATGCTCCCAACAATAATATTTCCCAACTCGGCTGGTACACGATGATGACCAATCTCCATGAAACCGGCTGGCATACGGATGGAGAGGTTAGTGATTGGATCCATCGTTATTCTTCTCATATCAAAAATGCGAATGTTTACGAAGAAGCTTCTCATTGGTATAATGGAGAATACGCAGATACGACCAATGCTTTTATGAGTGATATCGATCATGACGGCGGAGATGAACTGATTATCCATAATGATAAGATATTTATGGTTTTTGAGGGGATTGGTGGAAAGGCTAACTGGATATTTTCCAAAGATTGCGGAGGTGTTGCTGTTGTCGGTTCGGATAATGTTTACTGGTCGGAATCTGACGGAGATTATAACGAATCTTCCAATAATCATGTGGCAGCTCTTTCCGATGTCAGTCCGAATTACCAGAACGATATTTACAGTTTTGCTATCGATTATGTGCGTGATAATGAAGTTCAGATCTCGATGTATTACGGAGTGATCCATAAAGTTGTTCGATTATCACCCGGGAACGATTATGCGGAAGTTATCTATTTTGCAGGAGATACGGATGTTTATGTAAAATCCGGCTGGACTCCGGATTACCTTTCTACTCTCTGGGATGTGGATTGGGAACGAGTCTGGGATGCAGACGCAGCTTATATGGGACAGAAGAATGTAAATTCAGGAGCAACAGTCGCCTATATTCTCAACAATGGCGGGACATATCATAATGGAACATTTGAAGGAACTCTGGTCAAAGGTGATGAAATTCATGGTTATGATCAATTTAAATTCCTGCTCTATGCAGGTTGGACAGACGAAACATATTCCCAGCTCGAAGCTCTGCAATCCATCAATCTTGATGAATTCTCTCCTGAACTTTATGAATTTGCTCAAATAATAGATAACAATACAGTTCAGATCAGTTTTAATGAGGGGATGGATGATATTACCGGAGAAAACATAGCGAATTACCAATTAAGCGGATTCACCAATTCCTATACGATCGATACTATCGAAAGGCAGGATAACTGGAATCTCTTTCATATAAATTTGAACGAAAATCTGGTTGCCGGAGATGAAGGCGATATCATCGTCAATAATATCGAGGATTTGAATGGGAATGCTGTTGCTCCCAATAGTTCTGCTAATCTGCAAGTCCCAAACGGGATAACTCCTCATCATATTTTCATAGACGGCACAAACGACTTTGATCAGACTACAGAACGCATCCAGGCAAATACTGACACGCTTTTCATTACCTGGGATGAAGATTATTTATACATTGGTTTTGAGAGTTTGGCATTGGATATTCTTGGAGATTTCTTTGTCAATCTCGATGTTAATCAAAACGATACTCTCGGAGCTTCAACAGGTTCCTGG